>DAHVAE010000069.1 GCA_027314795.1 Candidatus Saccharimonadota bacterium | reverse complement strand
ATCATCTGCTTAAAGATAGGCTGCTGCCAGAAAACATTAAAATTATTGGCACCACCAGACAGAGCCTAACAAAATCAGATATTTTAAAGAGGGTTGAGCTGTGTGTACTAGAAACAGATAACATTTGTGACCCAATAGTTCTTAAAAGGTTTAATCAGATCTTTGAGGTAATTAAGCTAGACCCAGTTAAGGAAACAGACTACTTACGCCTTAAGGAATATTTAGACGCCATAGAAGAGCAAGCTGGCATGTGCTTTAACCGATTGTTTTATTTATCCATTCCACCACAAATATATATGCCGATAGTCAGCATGTTAGGGCAGACTAAATTATCTAAAAGCTGTGCTCATAACAAAGCTAAAGGCCGGTTGTTAATAGAAAAGCCATTCGGGTATGACCTTAAATCAGCCAAGGAGCTAATTAAACAAACTGACAAGCATTTTAGTGAACAACAAGTCTTCCGTATTGACCATTATCTAGCTAAAGAAACCGCCCAAAACATCCTAACCTTTAGAAAACATAACCCGATATTTAATGATATCTGGAATAACCAGCTAATTAGAAGTGTATACATTAGAGCGCTGGAAAGCATAGGCATAGAAGGTCGTGTTAGCTTTTATGATAATATCGGCGCTTTAAGAGACATTATCCAAAGCCATTTGTTGCAGCTTATGGCCATAACCATTATGGATTTACCATCCGACATGGACTCCTCAAAACAAATACACGCTCAAAAGCTAAAACTGCTGAATAAAACTAGACTAGAAAAGCTAAACAATGCTTCACTCGTCAGAGGCCAGTACAAAACCTATAAGCAGGAGGTTAACAAGCCCGACTCAGCTACTGAAACCTATGTTAAGTTAACTTTAAACGTTAAAACTAAACGTTGGGCTGGCATGCCAATCATTCTTGAGACCGGCAAGGCCCTAGAATCCAAAACAACTGACATCATCCTAGATTTCGCTCAACCCAATGAACAAGACAAAAACCAACTAACTATACGTATTCAACCACGAGAAGGTATAGATATAAAACTATTAGTTAAAAAACCCGGCTTTGATAACCGGATACAAGAAGTCGGCATGGACTTTGACTATAATAAAGCCTTTGGTAATTCAAATCACCCTGACGCGTATGAAAGAGTGATCATTGATGCTATAAAAGGCGACCAGTCATTATTTACTTCAAGCGCTGAGATAATTAGAAGCTGGCAGATTCTACAGCCAATTTTAAATCGTTGGCAATACTCTAAAGACGACCTGGTAATTTATCTGAATGGCTCAAAAGGGCCATCAAGAAACGATCTGTTAAAATAGTTACATGGTTGATTTAAACAAGGTGCAAATTTAATGAGCGCAGGGTTGTTCATAGACATAATTATCCTTGTATTAATTGCCGTCTCGCTTGCCAGGGGTTGGCAAATTGGCTGGTTAAGACAAGCCTTTTCAACTATAGGTTTTTTTGGCGGTCTATTCTTAGGTGCTGTTATCCAGCCCAGTATAGTCAACCTGGCCCATACCACACTTTCTAGAACCATCCTGACATTAACTGTTACTTTAGGTATGGCTTTTTTGCTACTTTCCGTTGGTGAGGTAGTCGGATACAAACTAAAGTCTAAAATTCATATTAAGAAATTAAATGACGCCGACAACTTTCTTGGATCATTACTGTCACTGGCTACTATATTATTTAGCGTTTGGCTTTGTGCAGCAATTTTAAGCTCGTTGGCTATCCCCACACTTCAAGCAGGCGTAAATAACTCGACTATTATCCGTTTTCTTGACAGACACCTGCCAAGTGCCCCAAGCATAATATCGGATATCGGGTCGCTTATTGACCCTAATGGTTTCCCGCAAGTCTTTATCGGTGGGGAACCGGCCCCTAATGCTAACTACTCCTTACCAAGTACTTCAGTTATGCAAACAGCCGTCAGACAAGATGCCCCTTCAGTAGTTAAGATTGAAGGCAGTGGCTGTGGTGGTATAGTCGAGGGTTCCGGGTTCGTTGTTGGTAAAGGCATAGTAGCAACTAACGCCCATGTCGTAGCCGGTATTGCTCATCCATATATTTACGACTCTAACGGTACTCATCTAGCGACCGTGATTTGGTTTGATCCGAATTTAGATTTTGCAGTATTAAGAGCCAACAACCTCTCGGGTAAACCGCTAACTATTGATCCAAATATTGTCAAGAACGGTACAGGCGGAGCAATCTTGGGTTACCCTGGCGGTGGCCCGTTTGCCGCCAGCACAGCTGCTGTCCTTAACGAATTTAACGCAACTGGACGTAATATCTACGGTAGTGGGAATACCAACCGCAGCGTCTATGAGCTTAAAGCTAATGTTGTACCTGGTAATTCTGGAGGTCCATTAATTCTCCAAAATGGTCAGGTCGATGGTGTGGTTTTCGCTGAATCCACCACCTATTATCAAATTGGCTACGCTTTAACATCAAACCAGATTATCTCGGCGATTAGTCAAGCTCAGTCGCAAAATAGGACATACAGCACTGGTAGTTGCGCTGAGTAGTTTGCTTGGCTTTCTATTCTAGGTCTATACTTAGCTCATGCTTAAAGGAGAAGTTAAGGCTAAAAATTACAGCTTCGCGAACGCCTTACCATGGATTTTAATAATTGCCGGCGCAGTAGGCATAGTTTGTTCAATGTTTTTAATCTATGACCAAATTAAAATCTGGGAGAATCCTGGTTATACACCATTTTGTAGTTTAAACCCCATCGTTAGTTGCGGCACGGTCATTAACTCGAAACAGGGGGATATACTTAGAATCCCAGGTCCAATATGGGGACTTATTGCTTTTCCAGTACTACTTACTATTGGTGTAGCCATTAAGGCCGGGGCAAAGTTTAAGCGCTGGTTTTGGCAAGGGCTTCAACTTGGCGCAACCCTTGGTGTAGCTTTTGCTTTTTGGCTGTTTAACCTAAGTTTATACAAAGTACATGCACTATGCCCATTTTGTTTAACAGTTGACGTTGTTGTCTATGTAAGTTTCTGGTACATAACGCTATATAACTTGCAGGACGGCAATATACGGCTCGGTAAGAGTTTAAATAAAATCCGTTTATTTATGGTTAAGCACCACCTGGATATTTTAATATTCTGGTTTTTGATCCTTCTAGCCTGGATATTGCACCACTTTTGGTATTACTACGGTCAGCATTTCTTCTAGAGCTACTCAGCTCGAAGTGCTTCTATGGGGTCTTTTTTGGCAGCTTTAAGCGCTGGGATTGAACCAAAAACAAAGCCAATTACAATTGACACTAAAAATGCTAATAAGACAACCTCAACACTTATAACTGGTTGAAGATTGCTGACTAACCTTAAGACCACGTCTATTACACCTGCCAAGATTACACCGATAAGCCCACCAACA
>DAHVAE010000068.1 GCA_027314795.1 Candidatus Saccharimonadota bacterium | reverse complement strand
ATAACACTTAAAACCATCGATCAAAAAGCAGTACAAAGCTCAAATGGACCAAATTTTCGACAACTACTCCTACATGGTTCGGGCTTTAACTGATTACGTAAGAAATAAATCCAAGGCGCCAAAGTCCGAACGAGATATCGCCTGGAATGGTGCTACCCGCGCTCAAGCATGCGACGCCATTCGTCCAGTTCTACCAGTAGCCACTAAATCTACAGTCGGTATCTTTGCTTCAGGCCAAGCCCTCGAAAGCCTTATCTACCATTTATTGAGCGACGGCTTAGCTGAAAGTCGCCTAACCGGTGAACAGCTGCTGAAGGAGGCCCGTAAAGTCATGCCAATGTTTTTGGAGCGGGCCGATAAGCCAGAAAGAGGCGGTGCTTTTGTAGCATATAGAGCTAGTAATGAGGTTAACGTTAAAAAGTTAGCTGACAAATTCTTATCAGATAGCTATGCTGCCGATGAAGAAGCCGTAACCCTAGTAGATTATTATCCAAAGAACGAGCTAGACCTGGTCGCTGACATGCTTTATAGCTCATCGAGCCTAAGCCTAAGACAAATTAAAGACGAGCTGGCTTCCTTGAGCTATGAGGATAAGCTAAAAATCTTTAATAGCTACATCGGCGAACGTCTCAATCGTCGACATCGGCCAGGCAGGGCACTTGAAAAAGCCCATTATTCATGGGACTTAATCTGCGACTACGGCATTTTTAGAGACCTCCAAAGACACCGTATGGTTGACGACCTACAGTGGCAACTACTAACTCCAAGATATGGTTATGAAGTTCCCGAATTAGTCCAGCAAGCCGGCCTATCAGAAAAGTTTGAAGAGTGCTTTGATTTGTCCCTAGAACTTCACAGTAAGCTACAAACAGCCGGTTACGGCCTCGAAGCTCAATATGCCACCCTATTAGGTCATAAAATGCGCTGGAAGGTGACATATAACGCTAGGGAAGCTATGCATCTCCACGAACTACGTACCAGCCCCCAAGGTCATCCCGGTTACAGGCAACTAGTCAAACAAATGCACGATAAACTTACCGAGGTACACCCACTCATTGCTCAGGCTATGAAGTTTGTTAACAAAGATGAAGACCCCGACCTAACAAGACTAGCAGCAGAACGTTACACTCAATTTAAGCTCAAGCAAATTAAATAAACTGGCCAATATGACAAAAGGCTTATATTATATACCACAATATGACACAGCCTGAGGTATCGCACGACTACGCTACTGAAACTTATATAGATATGCATGGGCAAGAAGAGCTAGGTCAGCTAGCAATGAACCCCGCATTGGCTGCAGGCGATCAAGAAGAAGCTAGCCCAAAAGAATCTAATAAAATTCCGAGACCAATAAATGAGCAGTTTGGGTTATTTAACCAACTTAACCCTCGCAACGATAACGGCGATCAGCTAGAAGTCTTCTGCGAAATGTTTGCCGAAGCCAGCCAATTGGTATTTTATGGCAAAAGATTTACTGGTCCGACCTATCAGATATTTACTCCAGTTTTAGCACATGCTGATGAATTACTTAGAAAGATCAATCCGCACTTAACTCCCGCTAGCTTTTTTAATAGAGCTTATCGACCGAGTGGTGAAATACTTACATATGATAACTTAGAATTAGCCGATAAATATCAGCTTGATAAGTTAGTTGCTAGAAGAGCTCGAGCGCTAGCAACACTAGGCCACTTCGTAGCCCTAACTGAGGTGGACACCGAAATTGATGCAGGCGTTTTACACCAGCCCGATCTTCGATTTCAAGGTGAACACCAGCGAGAACCGCACAACCGTAACTGCTTTAACGCCTGTTATCGTATGGCCCTAGACTCATTGGTAAGTTTCGTCCCGAACGAAGTTGCCGTCAGGTCAGCTGTCAGCAAGATTCATTATAGCCACGTCGTAGAAGATGAAGAGTACCTTAAGACCTTCCATACAGAAACTTTTAAAGATTTGAGCACGAGAGAGGTTAACGTCATTAGTATCAACGGGGCAACGCTGTCAACTATCGCTAGAATTGCCAACAAACTTAAGACCAAAAATCCACACTCCCTAATACAATGTATTGTTAACCTACAATCTGAACAGGGCGCAGATATCTGGCACACCAATGTTCTGGTTAGCTGCAATCGAGAAAGTGTGTTTTGCATGGATCCAACAAAATATCCAGGCTATCGCCAAGACAGAGAGGCCAACAGACCGAGAATGATGAGTAAAACAAAGTTCCATCGTCGTTGGGCCGTAGCCTTCAATAGGGCGCATCTATTGGTTGCGCAATAGACCCTTGTCTATACCCCTAAGACCTGTTAATATATAGCTTAACGTTGCCAGAGACAGCGACGGGGTAACCCCTTGATAATGTCGCCAAGGTTAATAACTCTAAGGTCTTTGGGATTAAAAAAGGCTTTTTTTATTTAGGCAACGATTCAAGCAAGTAACAGGTCGATGCTTGCCTAAATAACAATGCAAAGGAAGTATTATGGCATTAACTAAGGATAAAAAGTCCGAGGTTGTCAAAGAAGTTAGCGATCTGCTTGGCAGCTCTAAATTAACTGTAGCTGCTAAATATAGTGGCACATCTGTCAAAGCTATGCAGGACCTAAGACGAAGCGGTAAAGATAACGGTACGGTTATTAAAGTTATTAAAAACCGGTTAGTTATTAAAGCCTTAAATGATAGCGATAAATTTAAGAGCGTAGATACCTCGTCACTTACCGATATGTTGGTCTACGCTTTTAATCGTGAAGATGAGGTTGCACCAGCCCAAACCTTAGCTAACTTTGCAAAAACTAGCCCGACAATAGAGTTTGTCGGTGCTTTTACTAGTGATGGGCAATTTATGCCATCAGAAGACGTTAAAGCCCTAGCTAGCCTGCCTTCAAAGGATCAACTAAGGGCAATGTTAGTCGGGACCTTAGCTGCACCACTTAGTGGCTTTGCAAATGTCCTATCGGCTAACCTAAGAGGCGTCATAAACGTCCTAAACGCCAGAAGCGAACAATTAAGTTAAAGGAGATTATTATGGCAGACAAAGAAGATAAGAAGGTTGAAGTACCAAAAGAATTTGAAAGTCTAGTTAAAGAACTAGACAAACTAAGTGCTTTAGAAATAAGTAAATTTGTAAAGTTCCTAGAAGAATACTGGGGAGTAAGCGCAGCTGCTCCAGCCATTGCCGTTGCCGCAGTGCCAGCTGCAGGCAGTGAAGTTGCCGGTGACGCCGAAGCAGAGAAGTCTGAATTTGACGTAATCCTAAAAGACCCAGGTGCCCAAAAGGTAGCCGTTATTAAGGCTGTTAAGGACATTACTAACCTTGGTCTAGGCGAAGCTAAGGCTATTGTTGACGCTGCTCCAAAGCCAGTCCTAGAAAAAGCCAAGAAAGAAGATGCCGAAAACGCCAAGAATGTTCTTGAAGCAGCCGGCGCAACTGTCGATCTAGCTTAAAAGACTACTACTAAACACTATAGCTATAGTGCTTAGCCATTTTAAAACATCCAGCTTACCTGATATCAAAGATAGTAACATTTATCCACAATAAGGTGCTTATCTTTGA
>DAHVAE010000067.1 GCA_027314795.1 Candidatus Saccharimonadota bacterium | reverse complement strand
ATAAGCACTTAGAAATCATAGTCAGACAGATGTTTAGCCGAGTGCAGATAGAAGAAGCTGGCGATAGTGAGTTTGTGACTGGAGACATTGTTAGTAAGCTAGCAGTAGTTGAAGCTAACGAACAGCTAGTTAAGGCTGGCAAACATCCGGTCAAGTTCAATCAGCTACTTCTGGGAATAACTAAAGCTTCATTGTCTACCGATTCATTCCTCAGCGCGGCCTCCTTCCAGGACACGACTCGGGTCTTAATTAGCGCTGCAACCTCCGGTAAAGTCGACAAGCTCTACGGTCTTAAAGAAAACGTTATTCTAGGCAGAAAGATTCCTGTTGGAACTGGTTATAAGAGCGCAGAAGAACTAGCAAAAGAAGGCCTTATTGAAGACAGCGAAACCTCGCTAAATGCGGTTTAGTTTTTTAGCGAGGATTTCATGTTAATTTTTAAGTTTATATACTATATAGACAAATTTTAAGGTATATACGTTATTCTATAAGTATAAATGTTAAAAAGAATGAATAACCAGGGTTTTTCGATCATAGCCATTACCCTTATTATTATCGTCTTTTTAATAATCGGCGGAACCTTTTGGTTGGTTTATAGCCACTATCATCACAAGCCGTCAACTAGTCCGACTACTGCCTCTGGAAATTCATTTAAAATTGTTGGCAATAAGATCATCTCGCCAAATGGATCACGATTTGTGCCATATGGATTTGTAGTTCCTTGTGCAGCCTACACTAATGAGGGTAGTATATCTAGGATTTGCCAGGGTTATGATGTAAGCCAAAACTCTGCAACCGCCGAAATCAACGCTGCCGCAACTTATTGGCATGCTAATATTTTAAGGTTTCAGCTAGCTCAGGAGAATTTATTTAGCGGTCCGAACGGAAGCGTTAACCAATCATATGTCAATCTAGTTGATAGTTTAGTCTCACAAGCCAACAGTCATGGTATGGTTGCAGATTTAACATTACAAGAAGAGCTAGCCGGGGGGTTAGCATTTCCGTCAGCCAGTAGCTTAGCTTTCTGGCAATTTATGGCAACCCACTTTAAAAATAATCCTTACGTATTTTTTGATTTATATAACGAACCCCAGCTCGGCGTTAAAGCCGCTGGCAGTGAAGCCAATATATGGAATATCTGGCGCAACGGAGGTACAGCGCTTTACCAATCGGATTCAAAAGGACTTGGTTATTCACAGGTCAACTACGTTGGCATGCAGACTCTAGCTGATGCTATTCGGTCAGAAGGTGCCAACAACATAATAATTGCTGAAAGCAATAATAAAGACCAAAGTTTAACTGAATTACCGACTCACTATCTTTCTGGCTATAACATTGCCTATGGGGTAGAGCCAAGTCCAAAACATAACAAAACTCAAGCCGAAATGTATACCAATTTTGGTCAATATCAACAACATGTAGCTATTGTCCCAGATGCCTTCATAGATACTTATGGGGATGCATCATGCGATCCAAATTCACCGGTTGACGTACCAAACATACTCAACTACCTTAAGAATATAGGTATGGGAGTAATTTATTGGACGCTAGACCCTGGAGTAGGTATTGTTGGTAATAACCTAGAAAATCCAACATATTATCCGACTGGTGTTTCAAACATAGCATCAAATAATTGCCCCGGTACTCATAGTGGTGCCATCCCTACAAATGCCTATGGACCAGGTGCGATTATTCACAGTTTCTACCAGGCAAATAGCATCCAGTTTTAGTTACGGGCTACTAGCAGTTTTGTATGGCGTCCCGTGAAAGCCTACGGCTCCTCTTTATGCGCCGACGCTCTGATTCGGACGCTCCACCCCATATACCATTTTCCAGATTGGCTGAAAGAGCATACTCTAAGCATATTGCCCTGACTTCACACTGCTCACATATGGCTTTCGCTTCTTTTGAAATTCCATCTTTTGGAAAAAATAAATCTGTATCTTCACCTACACAGTTGGCTTTAGTTCGCCAATTGATTGCTTCTGCCTTACTATATTCTTCCATCAAGTCAATTATATACTTTATAGCCCTAGAAAGGCCGGTTATTTTTAATCTCACCATATTGACGAATGCTCTTACGTTAAGTCATTCAGCACAACAAACTTTAGTAAAAAAGTAGAACTAACTATTCTTAATATCATGTACTTTAAGTACCTCAGTTTTTGTCTTAAATTTATCCTCAGACACTTAAGTTGTGGCTATACCACCTGCCCGCAAACTGTTTTTTTGGGCTCAGACTCCTAACCCCATCTTATTACAAAACTAAGGTTACTAGCTCAACTCCACTTTTAATTTTAGGGTAACAATCTAAGAGGTGCCTATTGATATCTCTTAGTCAATCTGTTAGGATATTGATCTAGAAATAAGATTTAAGAAACTAACTTTGGTAATCTGAGCTGGATAGCTGGCAAACTATCTATAGCAGTAGAAACCAATTAAGGAGTAAGAACTTTGCCAACAATTAATCAATTAGTTAGAAAATCTCGATCAAAAGGGTCGCCTAAGAGTAAAAGCCCGGCTATGGGCCGAGTAGTCAATAACTTAAAGAACGTTAACTATGAAAAAGCTTCTCCTTTTAAACGAGGAGTCTGTGTTAAAGTAACAACGAAAACACCCAAAAAACCTAACTCAGCCTTAAGAAAAGTCGCTCGTGTACGATTAACTAACGGCTATGAAGTCTGGGCATACATTGGCGGCGAAGGCCATAACCTTCAGGAACATGCAGCGGTTTTAGTCAGAGGTGGTCGAGTTAAGGACTTACCGGGTGTGCGTTACCATATTGTCAGAGGCAGTTTAGATCTCCAGGGTGTATCTGGACGTAAACAAGGACGATCTAAATACGGCACTAAGAAAGAAGGCAAATAATGCCTAGGAAAGTTACCAAATCACTAGTCAGGCCTGTTCAGCCAGACCGAATCTATCAATCGGTGCAGGTTCAAAAACTAATCAACCGGGTGATGCTAAATGGCAAAAAGCAATTAGCTGAAAGATTAGTTTATGATGGTATGCAAAAAGCAGCCAATAAACTCAAGGTACAAAACCCCATAGAGGTATTTGAGCAAGCCATGAAAAACATTGAACCGCATATGGAAACTCGATCACGCAGAGTCGGTGGCGCAAATTACCAGATACCGTTTGAAGTTAAAGGTCAACGGCAACATCACTTAACAACCATGTGGTTTGTACAGTCAGCTAGAGCCAGGAAAGGCATGAGTATGGTTGACCGTATCGCCATTGAGCTGGAGGAAGCCTACAACAATCAAGGAGGAGCAGTTAAAAAACGCGAAGATACGCAGAAAATGGCTGAAGCTAATCGGGCCTTCGCGCACTTTGCGAGGTTCTAGAATGATTGAATTTGACCCCGGGCCATATCCTTTAGAACGCTTAACCTTGCTCCAAAACCTAGATGAGATTGAAGCGCTCGAAAGCGATGCCAATCGACATTTAAACGCCTTTAACAGATACTCAAGAGCAATTGGTTTTATTCAAAGAACAGCTCAGCGAATACCGGTATACGGAGTCGGCATTTATGTATTAGCTGGCGTTGAACATATGGCTACTAATTTATTAAACAGACGCTTAGAGGCTTTTTCCGAGGCTTTTTGTTTCGAGGAAAGAAC
>DAHVAE010000066.1 GCA_027314795.1 Candidatus Saccharimonadota bacterium | reverse complement strand
GTTGAAGCCATCAGGCTTTACTAGTTTAGCTACTCTACTATCATTCGCTTGATTGAACTTTTGCGCCTCTCTACTCGCTTGGGCATCGTGTGCAGTAACAGCATATGCTAGACCGCTATAGGAAAGTACAGAACCAATCGCCACAGCAGAAATACCTAACCTTTTTTTAAAGGTGCTTTTCTTCCTATCCTTAGCCTGCTCAAATAAATCATAATGGGTTTCCATAAAGTATATAAAAACAAAAAATAACAAATTAGTCAAATAAATGAATGTACTTTGCTTAGTCTTATTTACCGGTTTTTAATTGAAGAGTGAAGTAAAACATCTATTCTCAACTTAAAATTGTTGCGAAAAATAGGCCTACAAAATCCGATCAGAAGCCTAAATGCTTATGGCTGGGGATGAGGGATTCGAACCCCCGATCCTGGGACCAGAACCCAGTGCCTTACCGCTTGGCCAATCCCCAATATATAGACGCGATTATACCCTAGATAAGCTAAGATATTAAGATGGAATTGAGTGAAGTATTAAATACTTCTCCAGATATTGCAGCGAAGAGACTCTTAGGAGCACACCTTACTAGGCATATAGGTCATGATAAGATTGTCGCTCGGATTGTCGAGACTGAGGCCTATGATCAAGACGACCCTGCCAGCCACTCTTACCGAGGTCCTACACCAAGAACGCAAGTTATGTATTTTTCAGCAGGATTTGCATATGTCTATTTTACTTATGGTATGCACCACTGTCTTAATGTAGTAGTAGGTCCAAAAGGCCATGGTTCAGGAGTATTAATTAGAGCTGTAGAGCCATTATCTGGTCTTAATACAATGCGAGCAAACCGTCAAAATGTAGTTAATGATTTAGCCCTAGCTAACGGGCCAGGCAAGCTCTGCCAAGCCTTGTCCATAGATAAGAAATTAAACGGTCATAATTTGGCAAATAAACCACTAGTTTTAACTTTAAAACCAGCTCTTAACAAGCAAGGTATCGAGACATCAAAACGTATAGGAATTACAAAGGCAACAGATACGCTCTGGCGTTTCTATATTAAAAATAACTCATTTGTTTCAAAATATACATAACCATGTTTGTGATATATATCGCAAAATGAAAGAAATTCTATTGTTTTTTAAAAACTCGGGTTTTATGCTGATAGTCAGGAAGTGTGAGGCTTCCTACAGATCCGGGATATTATCCCGGATCCTTTTTATCTCTTGTCTGGGGTATAATACTAAGGGTATTCCAAGATTACCTTGATATGTTTTTAGATAATGTTATTTAAACTAATTAAACTTCTAGTTATAGGCGCTGTCATAATTGGCCTTGCAGTTTTTGTAAGAGGCGAGCTACTTAATTATTGGAACAATAAAATAGCAAAAGAAGCGGCTGACTTTAAAGTACCATCTAGCATACTTGATCCAATAAAGTCTGTTGCTAGTTCCTCATCGTCTTCGACTTCGTCTAATCCGTGTGCCAGCAATAACCTTAACCAGCTGATACTAGTCAGCATTAGTCAAAGACATCTGTGGGCCTGTGATTATACGGCCGTTGAATATAACACCCCGGTTGTTACTGGCATGCAGTTTTTAGCAGCAGACCTGACGCCTACAGGTACATATCATATCTATGCTAAGGAGACCAATCTCTATCTTACTGGCCACGATAGTACTGGTAGTTGGGATGACTTTGTTCATTACTGGCAGCCCTTTTTATATAATCAATACGGTGCCTACGGCTTACACGACGCGACCTGGCGATCACCAAGTGCTTTTGGTAACATTAGCCCGAACTCTACCAACGCTTCTCATGGCTGTGTCGAACTACCCTTAGCCGCATCTGAATGGTTGTATAACTGGGACAGCATTGGCACTACCGTAACAATCGAGAGCTAAAAACAAGTACTATTTGATAGACTAAAGCTATGGTAATAGCTGTAATTATCTTAGGAGTTGTTGTTTTGGTGTTAATTGGCATGCTGATTTTACGTCCGCCAAAGACACCGGACAGCGAGTCGTCTATGCTACTCAAAACAGACATAACTGAGCTCAATAGATCAATGCTAGAACTTAAAGATGGCTTGCAAAAACAACTCAACGATCAGCTAGGGCGAAACAATAAACAAATGACCAGCCAGTTTGAGGCTTCTGCCAAGATTATTCGAGAGGTTACCCAGAAACTAACTGATTTAGATAGAACCAATAAGAGCGTAGGCGATGTCGCTAACGAGCTTAAGACTTTACAGAACGTTCTTCAAAACCCGAAGCAAAGAGGCGTCCTTGGCGAGTACTATCTCGAACAAATTTTAAAGAATATGCTTCCACCTGGATCATTTGCGCTGCAATACAAACTAGGCGACGACAAAGTTGATGCCATCATTAAACTTGACGAGCGCCTCCTGCCTATTGACAGTAAATTTAGTCTTGAAAACTATAATCGATTAGTTGAAGCTAAGATTGAAGACAGACCGAGGATAGAACGCCAGTTTAAGGAAGATTTAAAGAAACGGATTGACGAAACTGCCAAGTATATAAAGCCCAATTTGGGTACATTAGATATGGCATTAATGTTTATCCCTAGTGAAGCCATATATTACGACTTGCTGGCTAATAAAGTTGGCGAGGCAGATGTTAGTGGACGAAATCTAATGCAGTATGCGGCAGTAGATAAGAAAGTAACGATTGTTGGCCCGAGCACCTTATCTGCGATGCTGCAGGTTATTGTCCAAGGTCTCAGAAGCCTTGAAATCCAAAAAGATACAGATAAAATTCGTAAAAACATTGAACTTTTAGGTAAGCACCTCATGGCCCATAACGGCTATATGCAAAAACTAGGCAATTCCCTGGGCACAACTGTTGGACATTTCAACACTACATATAAGGAATTAGGTAAGATTGATCAGGATGTAGTGAAAATAGCTGATACTGAAAGCAGTGTCTCACCGGTACTATTAAATAAACCTGACCTCGATAAAGATTAATTAAACCTATAGACGGATAAGTTTACTAGTTCAGCTTAAGCATAAAAGATCGTAAATATTACAGTTATGAAAACGCAGCTAGAGTGCTAGAGCTAATTCTTGCTGGTACCGGTAACGCTAAATTAGCGAACAAAAGGCTTAGTGGCATATCTTTAACATCTAGCCCAATCAAGTCCAGATTTGTTAACAAAAAGAATGATTAATCTAAGAAAGTTGGGGCAAAGAGCCGATGACGCTATTTATAGCAATGTCTAAGGCGCAATCAAAGTAAATCGGTGTTGTGCCAGACGTTAATGGCAATAGCAACTTGTTTTAACTTGGCTTAAATTTGCTTTGACAGTCTTAACCCCACAGCTAATAAGCTATAAGGCGGAAAGTGGTACTACTTTAACTATCCGTAGCCGAGCGATCTGGCTAGCCCGAACACTTGTTTAAGTGTTTAACAAATCAATCGTTAGTGCTGCCGTCCATGAAAAATTATCTACTCCCAAGCCATCGCCTGTTATTGGATTAAAGTATTCATAGAAACCTTTGCTTTCAACGAGCTCGATGGTAGATTCTCTTAACGCTTCTGCATGGTCATTAAAGCCATATCTTTTCAGCCCATCAATGATTAACCAGTTAGTATTAACCCAGGTTGGTC
>DAHVAE010000065.1 GCA_027314795.1 Candidatus Saccharimonadota bacterium | reverse complement strand
AGGCAGCAGCTCCCAAATAGACAAACTTATTACTTTGTAGCAAGCAATATTATCGCAGATGGGTTGATACGATCAGACAATAAGGGTGGTGAAGGGATTGCGCCGCTATATCTTTATCATAGTGATGGCACTAAGACTCCAAACTTCGAGTCAAACGCCCTTAAACAACTTACAAGCAAATTACAGAATGTTTATAAACCAGAAGATATTTTGGATTACATTTATGCAGTTCTTTACTCGCCAAGTTACAGAGAGAAATATGAGGAGTTCCTAAAAGATGACTACCCATATGTGCCTATTCCTAAAAATGGCAAACAATTTAATGAGTTAGCAGGACTAGGCTTACAGCTTCGTAAACTACATCTTATGACCGATCCTGCTCTAAACGACATATCCACCACCTTTTCAGAATTAGGCTCTAACGTGGTCGAGAGAATTACATATGAAGATAACAAAGTTTGGATAAATGGGACCCAATACTTTGGGAATGTACCTAATACTGCTTGGGAGTTGTTTATAGGTGGCTATCAGCCAGCTCAGAAGTGGCTTAAGGATCGCAAAAATACAAAACTAACGAGTCAAGAAATAATGCACTATCAACAAATAATTAAGGTATTGATTGAGACAGATGAAATCATGAATCATATAGATAAAATTGAACTAACATAAATCGTTTTAATATCGTTATTTAGCTAGCAAAGCCTTAATACAAACATAATCAAAAAGCCTCTTCAGACCTCTTAAAATTTATCTTACATTCTGGCGAATGCATCTTTAAGCTACAATATAGCTATGAAAACGCAACATACGACAGTTTATCCTGCAGTTCTTAGCCCCATCCCTGATGGAGGCTATGAAGTCTCTTTCCCAGATTTCCCTGGTTGTGTAACCTTTGGCTATACATTTGAAGAAGCTCAGGAAAAAGCAGTAGAAGTATTAAGTCTATGGATCGAAGAACTGGAAGCCGACCATAAAAACATTCCAGTTCGCACTGAGCGCCCTATTATTGCCGATGTAAAGGTCGCTGTTGCTTAAAAATCATGAAAGCACTGACTGCTCGTCAGATTATTAAGGTACTTGAAGCTAGCGATTTTCAGATAGCTCGTCAAAAAGGCAGCCATATTATCTTTAAGCACAGTAAGACAGGACAGATTGTGCCCGTACCATTACATGGCGGTAACAAAATATTACCTATTGGCACCTTTCTCGCTATCGTAAAGCAATCGGGCCTTAGCCAAAAGGCATTTCGTATTAAGTAGCAAAATAGATGCAACCACGCGTGATAAACTGTTGGAAGACATTTTTGTTTAATCACAGAAAATAAATTAGAACCGATTTACCCTATTAAAAGATCTTTATAAAAACTATGTCGTAGCATTACGGTCTATCTCCGCTAAACAGCTAATGGCTAGGGCGGAGGGATTCGAACCCCCGAATACCAGGACCAAAACCTGGCGCCTTACCACTTGGCCACGCCCTATTAAACAGCATGATTTTATATTACACTAGTCAATCTAACAAGTTATTATAAAAAGTTATTGAGGTAGAAAAGTAAATAATGTAATATTTATGTAAATATGTCTAAAAGATTTGTTAATCCTGCTGATTTTATTATGCCATTAAATATAAATGGCATGGAAGGCAGAATGCTCAGACTTGAGGCTCAGAATAGACACAATAAACGGGAGATACTGTTAATATATGATATCCAGGCTAATTTAGAGAGATGGTGGGGGTTAGCTGTTGCGCTTACTCATTACGCTAATGTAACTATGGTGGACCTACCAGGTCTAGGCGGCATGAATAGCTTTTATTCTATTGGACTTAAACCCTCATTAGATAATATGGCAGACTATATTGCCTCTGTTATTAAGCTTAGATACAAAAGAAGAAGGTTGTCTATATTTGGTATTGGTTTTGGCTTCGTTTTAGCTAACCGTATGCTGCAACGCAATCCAGAAATAGCCACCAAGGTCAATATGCTCGTTTGCCTTAACGGCTATGCCCATAAGGATGACTTCAAGATTAAAGAAGTAGATCGGCATATTATGAAAGTTTATAGCTTTTTTGCATCAACCCAGCCACTTTCAGACATATTAAAATTAGTTATGTTTAACGATTTAGCTCTAAGGATGAGATACCCGCTTAAGATAATCCAGACCAAAAGAGGCGGGCCCTCAAAAGAGTTTATCCGTCGCTTTAAGATTGATTTAGCAAAGTCTACCGATCTAAGAACGCGGATGTATTTAAACCTTCAGCTGTTGAATCTAGACAATTGTAAGCCCCGGCTAAATAACACGCTATGGCATATTTCTACTTCCAATTCGACCCAAAATGTTAACCAGCAATTGGTTGAACAGCATTTTCAAATAATCTTCGATAAATATATACACCTACCAACTAAAGTAGGCGGCAAAATGCCGCTCGTTCTAAATGACGAGAAGTTAGCCATTAAATACTTGCCGGCTAAAGTTAGAAGAGCACTAAAGGCGAAAGCCTAATTGCCAAATTAAGGTTATAGATAGATAATTATCTCATGCCCAAGATTGCCCGCAGCGAAACCAACGAGTCAGTTGTTGAGTTAACTGTTTCAAATAGAACTATATTACGGATGGCTGCATTAGTGCTCGGTATATTTATTGTGTTATGGGGGGTTAAGACTGCCAGACATTCAATCCTTCTTATATTCATCTCTTTCTTTTTAGCTTTGGCGCTCAATGCTCCAGTGCAGTTTATTGCTAAGCATTTACCGGGTAAACTTCGTGGTCGTCGCGGACTTGCTACTACAATCTCCTATCTTTTAGTTATCATAATCCTAGGTGCATTTTTAACCTATCTTATACCGCCGTTAGTGCACCAAAGTGAAAAGTTTATATCTGCAGCTCCAAGGATAATTTCTGAGTTTCGGGATAAAAGCGGGGCTATTGGTAATTTTATTCGTCATTATCATTTACAAAATCAGGTCAACGCCTTATCTAATCAGCTATCAAACAGGCTACATAATATCGGTGGTACCGCTTTCGCTAAAGTAGTCGGTATTGGTAAGAGCATATTCTCAGTTCTAACAGTTGTCGTCTTGACCTTTATGATGTTGGTTGAAGGCCCTAGATGGGTTGGCGCTTTCCGTAAGTTAGTACCAGATCGTCACCACAGACTAGCAGATAGTCTAGCTCAAGATATGTACAGGGTCATTAAGGGTTTCGTTAACGGCCAGGTTGCTTTAGCAGCTATAGCCGCCGCTTTTTTAGCACCAGCCTTATACCTGCTACATATTAGCTACCCGATAGCTTTAATTGTCGTTGTGTTTATTTGTGGCTTAATACCACTAGTTGGCCATACTATTGGCGCAGTTATAGTTACTGTTGTGGCTTTATTCCATTCAGTTACTTCTGGGACAGTTATTCTGGCTTATTATATTCTTTATCAGCAGTTTGAGAACTATATCATTCAGCCTAAACTTCAGGCTAACACTACTAGGATGTCGCCGCTACTAGTCTTTGCCTCATTGGTAATCGGTATTAACTTTGGTGGCCTATTTGGCGGCCTGATCGCTATACCACTAGCAGGTTGTCTAAGGATTGCAGTGCTCGAAATACTACGAACTAGAAAAATTATCTCAACTCCGCAGTTTGAGAGAGCTGTTACGAAACAACTGCCCAACGCCACTGCGGACCA
>DAHVAE010000064.1 GCA_027314795.1 Candidatus Saccharimonadota bacterium | reverse complement strand
GTATTAACTCCCAACTCCGAACCAAACTCAAGCTCCATATAGAGGTATGAGTGAACAACACCAAAGAAGACTAGTTGAATGGTATCTTTATTCTAGAACCGAGAGACCAAAACCAACACGAAATTGCCGGTAGCCTTTAAAACTTGTAAATAATACTTTACAAATAGTACGTACTATTTGTATACTATAGGTATCATGTATATTGATAGAGAAATTCAGAAAGAACTTATTAAACTCTTAAAGGACAGCAAGAATGTAACATTACTTCTAGGTGCTCGTCAGGTTGGTAAAACTACTATGATTGAGCCGTTGGTACGTAATTCCAAAGGTGTATATTTTAACTGTGACGTAGAGACGGACAAGGCAAGAATACTGAGCTTAAGTAGCTTAGCTCCCCTAGATGCCATGCAAGCAATCGGCGCTCCAGACTTGTTAGTTATTGATGAAGCGCAAAATCTCCCAGAGATTGGACGAATTGCCAAGGGATGGTATGATTCACGAGTTTCTACCAAAATTGTACTACTCGGGTCTTCTAGTCTAGACCTACTTGATAGAACTGCGGAACCACTAACAGGACGTAATGAGAAGATCTTTCTTACACCACTACTGTTTAGAGAGTTACTTAGAAGTCAATCATGGAACACGCCCGAGTTATCGGATGAGCAACTAAAAGAATATTTTAGTGATCAGCTTCAAACACTAATAATGCAGCACATGGTATTTGGTGGTTATCCAGAGGCTATAACAACTTCAGATAAAGAGAGATACCTAATTGGTCTCACCTCTGACTACATATTGAGAGACGTTCTTCAGAATGGACTTGTAAAATCTCCTGAGCCAATAAGACGCCTTCTATTGTTACTTGCCCACCAAACGGGTAGCAAGGTTAATATTAGCGAACTGGCCAGTACGCTTCAGATTGCACGACCAACAGTCGAAAATTACCTAGACTTACTAGAAAGATCATACATAATCTTTCGTATTAGAGCTTTCAGTACTAACCTGCGAAATGAGATTGGTAAGGATAGTAAGATATATTTTTGGGATACGGGTATAAGAAATGCTCTATTACAGGAGTTTTCTATGTCTCCTATTAGAAGTGATATAGGCTTGCTTTATGAGAATTGGACCATATCTGAAGTAGCTAAACGTAACCTTATGTATGGCAATAGAAAGACGCTTTATTTCTGGCGTAAAAAAGATGGTAGTGAAGTTGATTTAGTTATAAAGGGAACCGATACACTCAAGGGCTACGAGTTAAAATGGTCAAAGAAAGGAAGCACCAAAGGCTTAAGAAGTTTTACGAACACCTATAAAGTACCAGTTGAAATAATCACTCGGTATAATGTCCTAGATATAATCTAGTAAAGCTAGTTTTCGAAAATCCGACTCGATGTCCCGCCATATGGATCTAGTATTAATATTTTGATTTTTTTGCCTATAACTCCAAATGCAAGAAGTGTTTGGTGCTGCTGGTGCAGAAGGCTAGATTAGCTACTTAGTTCCGACAGCCCCTGCTGTAAGGTTAGGGGCTGCTTTTCTACCTGCTGGCCTACAAAGTAGTTCCATATAGCTTCCGTCAAGGCCCGCCATGAATCCATTGACATGCATGCGTTGAGTGCTATATAATGTAGTCATTATGAATGATGCATTGCAACTAACTATCAGGGGATTAGATACACAAACTAAACAGGTGCTTGTAAAGAAAGCAAAGCAACAGGGAGTAAGTCTCAATCGTTACGTTTTGTATGCTCTTAAGCTAGGTGCTGGTATTTCAGCTAGTAACGATCGTTATGACAAGCTCAAGAATTTTCTTGACGACCATTATATTAATCCTGCTGATGTACAAGCAGTTGAGGATGCCTTGGACTGGGCGGACCGCACGTCCTTAGATAAACAGCGACGTGAACAGCTATGATTTTAGTCTTTGATACCACCGCACTCTCCAAGCTGTTGGGTAGAGACAGTCGGATTGTGCAAACAGTCGGACAACAAATCTATGACCACTATGTCATACCTCTTGCAACTGACGCAGAGATAAGGTTTGGGTTTGCCAATGGCTCTAAAGAAACACAGAACATCAAAAACTATGAGCTATTTAAGTCGGAGTTTGCTATAGAAGTTTTTAGTCCTAACCAGGATACCTCTATAATATATGCTGAACTTGCTGCATGGGCCAAGCAACACGGTGTAAGTCTGTCTAATAACGATCTGTGGATTGCGGCCACCAGTAATCAATTGGGTGGAAGAATAATAACTCTAGACGGTGACTTTAAGAATTTACCTCAGATCTCCCTAGCTGATATAGACTGAAATAGTTCCAGACCTGCAAAGCTACGGCCCGCCAAGTTAAACTTGACAAATAATGATGCTCTAAGTTAAACTTAGGTCATGAGTGTTATTACAACAAAGCAATTGCGAGAAAACATGCCGCAAGTCATTCAGGACTTGAAGCAGGGAAAACCTATTCAGCTAAGCTACCGACACCGGGTCATTGGCATCTTGCAGCCTGTAGATACAGAACCCGGAGCTTTACGTCGCGGTTCGCCTGAAGCTATTCGTCGGAGCTTGCAAGGCTTACAAAGTCTATCGGTGCCCCTTGCAGTTAGCCGTGACAAGCGCAGTATCAAAGAGCAAATTGCTGAGCTTCGAGACAAGAGGCGTGGGTAGATGACTTGCGTTGATGCTAATGTTTTGTTGGAAGTAATCCAGCAACGATCTCATGCTCAGGTATGCGAACAGTTTCTCGGCAACGCCGATGATAAAGCCATTTCAACGCTAACACTTGACCTGGTCATGTACTTTGTTGAAAGAGATAAGCTGGCCTTGGAGCCTGTGAAGGAGTTCCTACAAAGTTTCAGCTGGTTACCTATGGTAGACGCTGATGCACAATGGGCCTTTATGCACTTCCAGGGTAAGGACTTTGAGGATGCTTTACAGGTTGCATGCGCCCTGCGAGAGAACTGCAGTGGCTTTGCCACACTTGATGGACTGTTGGCTAAGAAGTACAAGCAGGATATAACGATTCAGTTGCTCCGGTAACACAATGGTTCCAAACCCGGCCAGCCACGGCCCGCCAAATAGTCATTGACCCCTGTTCGAAATTGTATAACTTTGCGTTTTGACAGCTAAGCCTGTCTTTTAAAATTGGGCTAACATCTAATGCGAGTATGCGGTGTAACTACTGACTAAGCGTGGCTAGCTTGTGTAGTGTCGGCAGGAAGTTATCCTTGTCTCGGTTGTATAGGGATTGGCAAACACTCAGTAATACTTCCATAGTCCTGGCACCTTTTAGTGTCTTAACCCCAAAGCTCTTCTTTCTTTTAATGACCAGTTTTCTCAGAGCCCTCTCAGCCTTGTTGTTATCTGCCGGTATGCCATCAATGGTCAGACACAAGAACAAACAAGCTTGGTATTCCAGAATGCCAGCTTTTAGGTCAAATAGCTTCTTCGGGTCAAGTTTCTGGGGTGTGCAGAGTGTTTTAGTTTGCTCCAGCAGCAGCTCTGCTTGAGCTTTCCGTCTAGCCTCGTCAAACGGCTCCTCCTTGTACTGCCGAATGGTGGCATAGATTGCCGCTAGGTTGTCGTAGAACTTGGTAACATGAGCTAGCTTGGCTTTACCCAAACATTCCAGGCGGGTTATGTCTCTAGCGGTCCTATGTAAATGAGCCCAGCAAATCTGGTGCAGTTTAAACAAATGCTTGTAAGCTCCATAGCGATCG
>DAHVAE010000063.1 GCA_027314795.1 Candidatus Saccharimonadota bacterium | reverse complement strand
TTAAGCTTTAGTCCAAAGCCATTAGCATGATATGGTTTTACATCTAAAATATCTGTCTTTTCATGAAGTTCAATTTTATCGCTTAATCTTAACTGATTAACCAATTGATTGGTCCCAAGTTCAACCGCAAAGATCTGCTTAGCACCATGTTTTAGGGCATAGTCAGTAAAACCACCAGTACTACTACCGACATCTAAGACTGCTTGGTCTTTAAAGTTAATCTTAAATTTTGTATTTGCTTGCTCTAATTTATATCCTGCTCGACTAACATAAGGGTTTGACGTTGATTGATCCATATTCAGGTTTAATAATAAACTATGTCCTAGTACTTAACTCACCACCTACTGCTTCCCGACCGAGTAGCAGACATAACTCCCTTAAGTTCTTCTTGCGCTTCTTTTCGGGACTAGGCGGTGTTTCCTTCCCCATAAAGATATTATACCCTTATTCGTTCTCGATAGAGACCGGTGGAAGTATCGACTGAAATAATATCTCCCTTTTTTATAAAAGCAGGGACTTTAATAATCAAACCGGATTCGAGTGTAGCATCCTTAGTTATGGCGGTTGAGGTATCACCTTTTACTGCAGTTTCAGTATAGACCACTTTTAGCGGAACATTCTTTGGTAGCACTAAGCCGATTGGTTGTTTGCCAAATAATTGCAGATCAACCTTGTCACCTTCCTTTATATACCTCGAGTTATCACCGACCGCATCGCTTGGTACGGAGAATTGTTCAAAAGTCTGTTCATTCATAAAATAGTAATTCTTGTCATCACTATATAAATACTGAACACTCTGTTGGTTGACATCAGCATTATTGAGCTGCTCATTACCTTTGAAAGTTTTTTCAAGTACCTTGCCATCAACCAGACTTTTAATTCTAACGTTGACAATTGAACCGCCTCTACCCATTACTTTCTGGGCATAGTCAACTACTCTAAAAGGTTGGCCTTCAAACTCAAAGACCTTACCCTTTTTAAGATCTGTTATCGATAGAGCCATCTTAATTTGAAGCTACGAATGGTAGTAAAGCAATGTGCCTAGCACGCTTAATAGCAACACTTAGATGACGCTGCTGACTTTCACTTAAGCCTGTTTTCTTTCTAGGTTCAATTTGACCGTAGACATTAACATAACGCTGCAATGTCTTAAAGTCTTTATAGTCAAAAAATGCGACTTCGCTTCGGTGTTTAAATATCTTAGCCATGTATCTCCTTAAAATGGTATCTCATCTAAATTAATAGGTTCATCACCTATATCTTCAATAACAACGTCTTTCTTATCTGACTTTTTGTTAGTTTTGGACTTCTTTGGTGCTTCAGCTTCTGGAGCATCACTAACTATACCTTCAACATCAGCTTCTGGAGTATTTCGACTATCTAAGAATGTTACATCATTAGCTAAGACTTCGACCTTAGACCTCTTTTGTCCTTCCTGTTCCCAACTGCGACTCTGCAAACGTCCCTGAATTAAGCAACGTCGTCCTTTAGTTAAATATTGTGCTACTCGCTCAGCCAGTGGTCCCCAGGCAACAATATCTACATAATCTGTAGCTTCTTGCCATTCGCCACTTTGATCACGGTAACTCCTGTTTAGAGCTAAGCTAAAACTAACTACATTCTGGCCACCAGGAGTAGTTCTAAGCTCTGGGTCTCGAGTTAGATTACCCATAAGTATTACTTGATTTAAGCTTCTTGCCATAAGATTACCTCTCCTAACATCTATAACGTAACTTTAAAGATATATATAGTCAAATTAAAGTGATTTTAGATTTAATAATTAACCTTCGCTTTCGTTAGCCTCAGATTCCTCGCCATTGCCTGTTTGCTCACCTCTTTTAGAAGCTTGCTCAGCCTTCCTAGCTTTTTCGGCTTCAGCTTTAGCAATAGCCTTTAAATCGGGCTTAGTTATTAAAAATCTAATGACTTCATCAGTAATATTTAGGCTTGAATCAACTTTAGAAACTGCTTCTACCGGTAAGTTAACTTTGTAAAAGACGTATATAGCATGCTCATTTTTCTTTATAGGGTAAGCAAGCTTTCTTTTACCCCAGTTATCTATAGCTAATACTGCGCCACCATTATCTGTAAATATCTTCTTAACCCGATCCTCTGCTTTAGATAAATCTACCTCAAGATCTGGGTCATAAAGTATAGCTACTTCGTATTCGTTCAACTGATTCTCCTTCTATTGGCTTAAGGCTATGCACACCAGAGGTCATAACCTGAACTTATTTTGGTTGTTTTATTATATGTTAACTTCTTAGGATGGTCAATAATTCCGAGGAAACAAAAACAAGATGGCTATCTCCAATCCTACTGTCACGATGATACCCTTGTCTAGTTCCGTCAGAATGCCTATATGCCGGTCCGCCTGGCAAAACTAAGCCTGTTCTGACTGTCTAATAAATATAACTGCAGTGTTTTTCAGTTTCTTTAATTACTTCAGCCATAGGATCAAGCGCTTCACGGAGTGAAGCTTCAAACTCATTAGGCTCCTAAAGAGTATGGCTATCAAAACTTGCTTCAGGGCTTTTGCCAAAATCCGATAACGTATACCGCACATCACCAAACATACCTAAGGGTACGCTGCCAACTTTTCTGATGGGTACTAACCCCATTGGCTATAATTTATCCAAAATACAACCTAATACCATAAGCACATTTAATTAGGATGGTTCTGAATAGTCCTCACTTAAACTCTCTTCTGTCCCCGCCTCCATCTCTTCATCGTTTAAAGGAGCGGCTCTGCCAAAAACCTCATCTAATGAGCTGACTAGCACCTCTCTTGGTCTAGACCCGTCAGCCTGTCCAATAATACCTTGTTCTTCCATTGTCTCTATTAATCTAGCGGCCCGTCCATAGCCAATCCTAAGACGTCTTTGGAGTAAGCTTGTACTAGCTTTATGACTTTCTATAACTACATTGACTGCATCTCGCCAGAGGTTATCGTCCACATCATTTGATGTATCTGATAGAGACGAGGATCTACCTCCTAGCTGAACACGTTGGGTTAAGACATCCTCGTTATATTGTGGCGGCCTTTGCATCCGGATAAAGTCATTAACCTTATTGATCTCACCGTGTTCGATATAGGCTGCCTGGACACGTTTAGGTTTAGGCATATCACTGGTTAATAGCAACATATCTCCTTTACCAAGTAGCTTTTCTGCCCCAATCTGATCAATTATCGTTCGGGAATCTACTTGAGAGGCAACAGCAAAAGCAATTCTAGCAGGCATGTTTGCCTTAATTAAACCAGTTATTACGTCAACAGATGGACGCTGGGTAGCTAGTACCAAATGAATACCGACTGCCCTAGCCTTTTGAGCTAACCTTACAACCTTATTTTCAACATCTCTAGCAGCCATCATCATTAGGTCAGCAAGCTCATCTATAACTATAACAATGTAGGGCATATGGTCATCGTTATTTTGAGTGTTGTATTCTTCAATATTACGTTTACCAGCAGCTGCCATAGTTTTAAGTCGCCGATCCATTTCTTCAACAGCCCAAATAAGTGCAGATATACATTTTTCTGGATCATTAACTACTGGAGAAAGTAAATGTGGTATATCGTTATATGCGCCCATTTCAACTTGTTTAGGATCAACCAAGATAAGTTTTAGCTCAGAAGGCGAATTTCTATATAACAAACTAGTGATAATAGCATTCATCATTACTGATTTACCTGCACCAGTCTGACCAGCAATTAAAAGATGCGGCATGCTTGCAAGATCGGCAACAATAGCTCGACCAGCAATATCTTTACCTATAGCAATAGCAAGTGGATTCTTTACTTCTGACCACTCTTTTGCCTCCATAATACTACTAATTCGAACCGTCGCCGCTTTGACGTTAGGGACTTCAATACCTA
>DAHVAE010000062.1 GCA_027314795.1 Candidatus Saccharimonadota bacterium | reverse complement strand
ACTAAAATTTGGCCGGCTTACGCCAGTTCGCATTAATGTGTTTGATCTGTCAGGCTTGCTGCGAGGTGAAGCCTCCTTAGCCCTTGGCACCATAATATCCATAAAAGTATTAGGCTGCAAAGTGCTGTTTAAAGCATCTTCCATTTTTTGTCCCTTTGTTTTTAAAGTGTTATTTTTTGCTCACAATGTGCTTATTGTTATTTTAATACCACTTGTGATATCTGGCAAGAGGGATAATAATAAAATCATCAAGAAAAAGTAAGCTTTATAAAATAACATCTTAAGCAAAATGTAGCGGGTATTTATTAATGGACTTCCTAGACCCTAAAAAACAACGGCGTAACAAAATTCTTCTGATTGCAGGATATATATTGATTGCCTGTGTAGTTGGGGCAGCGACAACCATACTGCTTTATGAGGCTTATGGCTTCGGTCTTGGTAAAGGGGGCACTATTATTCAAAACGGGTTGGTTTATCTATCTTCACAGCCTAATCCGGCCACCATCCATTTAAATGGTAAGCTGCTGTCTACTACAACAAATGCCTCACTTACCCTACCTGAGGGAATATATAACGTTCAACTTAGTCGCAGCGGGTACCGTACGTGGAGCCGAGAAATAGAAGTCGATGGCGGTATAATTGAAAGTTATAACTACCCGCTACTCATACCTACTAAATTGATGCCGTCAAACGTTAAGACCTATACATCAATTCCTGAACTTGCTACTCAAAGCCCGAGCCGACGCTGGTTGTTGATTCATTCTGCCAGTCAATCAAATAGCTTTGATCTTTATGATTTGTCTAATCCAGCCCTTTCACCTTCTCAAATAACGCTGCCCTCAAATGTTGTTACTAACTCTACCAGTGGCACTGAAAGCTGGGCATTGGTAGCCTGGTCAAACGATAACAAGCATGTCCTGCTTGAGCATATTTACGACGGGGGTAAGGTAGAATATGTGATGGTAGATATATCTAATCCTAGTCAGTCATTTAATCTGACCCAGGATTTAAATGGCGTGGCTTTTACTTCTATCACCTTAAATAACCAGAGTTATGACCAATACTATCTATATGATTCATCTAATCAGACGCTTGCAAGTGATAGTTTATCTAATCCAACTTCGCCAACAACCCTACTCTCGAACGTCTTGGCCTATGATGCTTACGGTGGCAACACTATTCTTTATGCTACAGGTGTCGGCGCACCAGCCGGTAAGGTCTACGTCAATGCTCTAAATGGTGGTACAACCTATCATATTAAAACCTTTAACGCAGGTACTACGTACTTACTTAATATGGCTGGCTACAACGGCACACTCTATGTGGTTGCCGGAGCGGCCAGCGAAAATAAGGTCTATATATATAACGATCCAGTTGCTCAGCTACAGGCAGATCCTCAACATGCGCCAGTACCAATTCAAGTCATGCTAGTTAACAACCCAACCACTGTAAGTTTTTCAGCTAATACCCAATTCATAGCAGCTGAAGGCGGTCAGCAATTTGCCGTCTATAATTTAGAAAACTCATCTGGTTACAACTATACGACTAGCCTACCACTTGATAGTCCGCAAGCAAGTGCGACCTGGATGGATGGAGATAGGCTGACATATATTTCAGGCGGCAAGTTAATTATGTTTGAGTATGATCATAATTACCAGCAGGTTTTAGTACCAGCTAGCCCGAGCTTTCTAGCTTTCTTTACACCAAGCTATAACTATGTTTATACGTTGGCACCTGGAACGAATTCAAATTATTTACTGACTAGAACTTCACTTTATACGCCAGCCGATCAACCACAAAAACTTTAAAACGGCTCTTTTTTAGATGTACGTCTAAAGATTATAACTATTGCCAGTACGGCTATCGCCACAACAATTGCCTTGCCGATAGTACTGGATATAAACCTGGACCATAAGGTTGGACCGTTGCTTGGTAGCTCTTTCGTGGTGGTTGTTGGGCTTATGGATGAAGTGGCCTGAGTATCCGAAGAAACAGACGGACTTATTTGTTGGCCGACGACAATTAACCTGTTAATGCTGGTGCCGGGTGGGTCACAAGTAATAAGCGTAGCAGTTGCTTGCTGCCCTGGTACGGGCCCTAAGACAGATGTATCGTTCGGGCTAACAATAAAGTGTGAGATAACTTTATATACGTATAGTGTATGGTTATACGTTAAGTAGAAAGTATCGCCATCAACTAAAGTATGAAGCAGCACGAAAGCAAACTTATATTTTCCTGGATTAAAGATGTTGTTTGAAGAATGGCCAAAAAAGGCAGCATTACCTAATTGACCCGGTTCGGCCGTTGACGGGAAATGAATTACCCCGTCTTCTAGATCACTTTCAATGACGTTTTCATTAGTCGTATTAAGGCTGTAGTTTACTGGTATCTCAACGTTTATTTTTGGGATAATAACTTCTGGGGTTGAGGTTGGTGCGACCGTATTTTCACCAATAATTATTGGCACACTGACGTTTCTACTGGGCTGGATAAAGGGCGCGATTATGACTTCGTTGAAAAAGCCAAATAGAAAGATAATAATTGCTATAAAGCCTAGTCCTAGCCCAAACATTATTGATTGAATATGGTGCTTTCTGGATAACTTAACTTTTTGTTTAACTTCCTGAACTTTGGCTTCACGAACTTCGTTTGTCTTTCTTTTGGGCTTATATCTGGTTTTGGAGGCGACTAGATTTTTAACCTGGCCCATTTGTTTTGGCTGATCATGGGTAATAACCTGAGCTTTTTTAACGTTTTCGTTACTTTCGTAAAATTCATCCCAGACTTCTAACTTTTCATCTTCAGATAATGATTGGTAGTACTCATGCCATGCTGTTTGGATTTGCGCAATATCCTTGCCTGAGTCGACAAGCTGCTTCATAAATTTCTGATGTTTCGAAGGTTGTTTTTCAACCTCAGATTCTTCTATCTCAACTTTGGCATCTGGTTCTTCGTCATAGATATCCGATAGCTTTTGTCTGATTAGGTCGGCAGCTTCACTATCTTTAGCATGATCTTTATGGTTATCAGGCCTGTTTGCCACTAGTCATATTCCTTCGTTATTTACCCCTGTTTTTCAGGATTCTAGCTCTGGTTCTTTAAGTATAGTACAATGACCAACTGAAGCCTACCTATGGGCGAGTGGCGGAACTGGTATACGCGCACGACTCAAAATCGTGTTCCCTAGCGGATTGAGGGTTCGATCCCCTCCTCGCCCACCAATCTGATTTTGCCTATAATTGTAGTACTTATTAGCGTATCAGTTATGATATTTGAAACCATTGATCTTTTACTCCAACTTTATAGTGTTTTTTAAAACCTTCGAGTAAATAGTTGACGATTGGATCGTCTGGTGGCAGTTGTTCGTCTTGCGTATGCCTGCTAACGGTTACACTGGCCCCAAAATCCGGTTCCTCAATCTTAAGAGTTGACCAACTTAAAGTCGCATTGCCTAGATCTTTCCATCTAGGCAGATATATTTGAGCCGAAATAGATAAAAAAGGGTTGCCTTGTTGGGCCCAATCGACAGTGCGACTTTTAAGCTCGGGTAGTCGTAATAAATCGCAAGTCGAAATAACGAACATACTGAGCTCTAGTAGTTTTTGATTAATATCTGGAACTGGCCGATCGACCTCACGTACATACATGTAGATAGTTATAACATCTAGTTAGTTTCAATCAAATACCTTTATACATACTTGTTGTTAAGGCTTCGAACGGCTGGCTTTTTTGTTGTAGTAACCAAACTGATGCAGAAGCAGCTGACCGGACTTGCCAGTTGATATCGGGCTTGACCTTTGTTGAGGATACAAAACCTTTGCTGGCTACAACAATATTTGACAGATGATAGGTGATAATATTTAGCGGATACATTTCGGTTAATTCATGCAAAGCTTGTATAAGCTGCA
>DAHVAE010000061.1 GCA_027314795.1 Candidatus Saccharimonadota bacterium | reverse complement strand
TCCAGATACTGACCATTCATCTACTGGTGGCTGGGAAGGAGCCTACTTTACTCTTCAATGTACCCAAACTCTTACTGGCTTACCGACAAATAAATCTTTCTATTTTGCTGAAGGAGTACAACCAACGGTAAACCAAGGTCAGACTGTAAATGCTGGTCAGCAGATAGGAGTTCCTGGATGGACTGGTTATAGCGAAGGTCCTGGAGGTATCGAGTGGGGATTAGCTGTATCAAGTATCCCTAGAGAGACGTTGGCTTCTAGTCTAGGGGATAGTTGCACGGTTGGTTCAGCTTCCCAGCAAATGGTAATGAATTTTTCCCAGTGGGTTCAATCTAACCTAAGTGTCGCAGCACCAGCTTCTACAGACCATGCTGGTTGCGCTTAAGTCTTATTGGTTATTTAATAAAGGTATTAATCTATGCAAAATCAACCGAATAGAAACCTCAGGAAATACTTAATAATTTTTAGTGGTTTAATTATACTCGTATTATGCTCACTATTTGTTTGGAACTTCTATCATACGGGAACAATTATCATATTGACCAATAGCTCCAAAAATTCTATTACCTTAACTCGTATTAACGCTAATAATGTTGGAGGAGCCTCTTCGGTTATTAAATCTAACGGTCAATTATCTGCCACAGTCGGTTTAGGGAGGTATGACGCTACCGTGAACAACAGACACAGCTCGTCCAGCAAATTAATAGTTTTAGGATCACATAAAACATTGAGATACAGCCTAAATTTAAACAACCTACTTAATACACAGCCGGTATTAAATGCCCAAGCTCAAGATATAGCTGTCAGCAGCAATCATCTAGTTTATTTAAACACTTACACTGACGAAATAAACGAAATAAACTCTGCTAACAATTTAAGTATTATTAACACATCATACCCACTGCAAACTGTAAAATGGGCTAACGCTAATTTTGGAGTAGGCGAAAATAGTCAGCAGAATTTATACATTATTAATAACGGTTCAGTTAGTTTACTAAACCTGCCTAGATCATCGAGCAAGATAACGACGTATGACGTTTCGAGCAATATGCAAATTTATGTGGTGATCGGTAAAAAAATATATATAGGTGATCAAAATGGCAACTTTAAAAAACTATACACCACAACTTCATTAAATATGATAATTGGTGGATCTGTTAATAAAGCTGCTGTAGCCTACGACAGCAATAGCAGCGATAGTAATGGATCAAACGTCATGTTGTGTATTGTTAATTCGTCAGGACAGGTAGTAAAAACAAATATTGGTGAAGATGTTAGTAGCTTAGTATGGTCATCTAATGGCCAGTATCTAGCAAGTGTTAGTGAATCATCAATCCGAGTATTTAATTCTTCTTTGAAACTTTTGGCTTTAATACCGACGTCAATACCAGCAGACTATCTTAGTTGGCTAAATAACAATAATTTTGTATATGAAAACAGTAATCAAATATGGTCATACAATTTATCTTCTAGCAGGGCGGATTTACTTACCAAACTTCCGTTAGATAATATTGCTTCCGGATTAGCCGTAAGTAATGATGGATCATACATCTACTCAGCTACAGATGATTCTATTAACAACACTAACTCAGCGATTCTAAAGATAGGACTTAAGGGCCAGCAAGCTCCAACAATTGCCTACCAACTAGAAGACATGCTGCCAATGACTTTAACTGATTGCTCTATAAGTTTAATTAATTTTTCTCAAACCCCCACCATTTTGATCCAACCATCGTCTTTGTCAAATGGCCTAAGCCAGAATTATTACATCCAAGAAGCAGAATCCGAAATTCAACAATTAGGATTCAGTATTAAACAATTAAACTTTGTAGTTGGGCCAGCAAATTAGTATAATTTACACAGCTATATAACCATGACTCCAGATCAGCCTCATATATCAACCTCTCGTTCAATAAATTGTTCAGGCATGTCTGGCAACGAAATGTACTGTGCTCACCTGCTTGGATATACTCCTGGTGATTTACTAGTTGGTAACAGTGTGTTTGCAATGGGTTTTCTTGGGTCTCTAAGGTCTAACGTCAGATCTTTTGTTGGTGGTGAGATAGTAACATTCACAGAAATGATAGCAGAGGGTAGACGGTTATCTTTAGAAAGATTTTCAAAAGAACTAGTTGAAAGTAATGGCGTAGGTGCAAGTGGTGTGACTAGTGAAGTCATATTCCACCCGGGTAATATTGAATTTCTGACTGTTGGTTCGGGATTGTGTAGCGATCAAGGAACTCCTGCTAGTTTCACTACATCTGCAGATGTCCAAGAGTTATTTTGTCAGTGGGATAGTGGCTATATGCCTGTAAGCTTTGTGTTTGGAAATGTTGCCTACTCTATTGGCTTTGGTCGTAATATCTTTGGTTCTCTAAGACAACTGGCTAAAGGTGAAGTTAAGCAGTTTAGCGAAGTATTTAATACGACTAGAAACTTAGCTTTAACTAGAGTTATAGAAGAAGCTAGGACTAAAAACGCTAATAGTGTTGTTGGTATTAGAACTAGTATTCTTCCAATAGGAGGCAGTGGGGTTCAGGAAATGATGATGCTTGGTACGGCATCTGTTAATAATTCGATAGGAACTTTAGCTGAGGCGGTCGGCGGAGTAACTACAAGTGACCTGACAGCCGAAGAAACTTGGAATATTGCCAAACTTGGTTATGCACCGATGAAATTAGTGATTGGCACATCTGTATACTCACTAGGTATAGTTGGCGGTATAAAGTCAACTCTTAAAAACTACGTAAAGGGAGAAATTGGGGCACTAACTAACTTAATATATGGAGCCAGAGAACAATCACTCAATAAAGTCCAGTTCCAAGCAGAAGAAATTGGTGCTGATGATGTTCTTGGTATCAAGACATACATTTACAGTTTAGGTAATGGTTTAATAGAATTTTTAGCTATTGGTACTGCTGTTAAGAAAGTAAACGGGATTAGTACTAGGACGGATCAATTACCGCCACAAGCAATCATTAGAGATAAAGATACTTTTATTGATACGGCTAACATGCCTTATGGGACTGATCTACAAAAACCAAATTTACAGCCAGGCAGATATAACTAGGATAAGTTTTTAATTATTGGTACTTTTAAAGTACTTAGGATATAATTACCCCTGTTATTATTTCGGTGGCTGTAGCTCAGTTGGTTAGAGCGCCAGATTGTGGTCCTGGAGGTCGTGAGTTCAATTCTCATCAGCCACCCCAAGCATAAGCATTATAGCTCTTCTATAAAAGGTTGCACCTAGTTGCTTATGGCAGTATAATATATTTATGACAACTACATTGGGAGTTAAGTTAAACGATGATACTAGAACTAGGCTTAAATCCCTAGCATCTAAGAAAAATAGAACATCACATTGGTTAATGCGAGAAGCTATTGAAGAGTACCTGAATAAGCAAGAATTATATGAGAAAGAAAAAGATGAGGATTTGGAGGATTACGAAGAATACCTGCAAACTGGTGAATATATTGATAATCAATCAGTAATACAATGGCTGACAGCGCTTTCTGAAGGTAAATTTACGCCATGGGACAAATAAAATGGCGCCGTAAAGCAATTAAAGACATCGAAAGATTTTACACTTTTTTATCAGAAAAAGATCTAAGAGCCGCCAAACAATCATCTCTAATAATTATCGAGGGTGCTAAACGACTAGAAACTTCACCTAGAATTGGCAGGTCTATGGCAGATGATACCGAACGTAGAGAGCTAGTTATACAGTTTGGGTCTGGTGCTTATGTGATTCGCTATTTTTTAGAGAAGAATAAAGATATCGTAATAACCAGGATTTGGCACAACAGAGAGAATAGATAATCGAGACTTAACCTATTATGTTATATGTATAAATATTACGTATTACCCCATCTCAAGGTTAGAAAAAGATGACCTTTACTAGGCTACCCCA
>DAHVAE010000060.1 GCA_027314795.1 Candidatus Saccharimonadota bacterium | reverse complement strand
GCCGTGTCGAGATCTTCTTTATCGTAGAGACTGGCGCCTACATTAATACCCTCAGCGACTAAAAAAGTGTTGGCCATAGCTCCGCCAATTGCAACTATGTCAGCAATTTGAATAAACCGTTTTAAAATCTCGAGTTTATCAGCTATTTTAGCCCCGCCTATGATGGCCATTAAGGGTCTTTTTGGATCATGGATTGCCTGGGTTATAGTATCTACTTCCCGTTCCAGCAGTAATCCAGCCACTGATGGTAGGTGCCTGGTAACCGCTTCTGTCGAGGCGTGGGCACGGTGAGCAGCCCCAAAAGCATCCTGCACGAAGATGTTAGCAAGTGAGGCAAGTTGGCTGGCAAAATTATCATCATTAGCTTCTTCTTCTGGGTGAAAACGTAGATTTTCAAGCAGCAGAATATGCCCTTCTTTTAAGCTATCGGCAGTTTTCTTTACTTGATCACCAATACAATCAGGGACAAATTGAACCTGCTTACCAATGAGTTCGTGAAGTTTCTTAGCAACAGGAAAAAGTGATAGTTCTGGGTTTGGCTTACCCTCCGGCCTGCCAAGATGTGAGCAAATTATGACTTTGCAGTTTTGGCTTAATAAGTACTGAACGGTATCGAGAGATTGGGTGATTCGGTAATCGTCAGTTATCCTGCCGTTTTCTATAGGGACATTATAGTCAGCCCGCATTAGAACAGTCTTACTTTTCAAGTCGATATCTCTGACTGTTTTTTTAGTGAACATTAACCCACCACTTATTATTTATAAACTTTATTATATGCTAATGCTTGAAGACAAGTCTAATCAAGCAACCTAACCTTAATAGTGTCAGTGGTACCAACTACGCCAGGCTGTCTGCCAGATGCAGTCACAACCAGATCACCTTTATTTAGTATCTTTTGTTTTTGTAGCCAATCCGTTAGCTTAAATGCCGCCAGTCGATCTACTGGTCTTAAGTAGCTCTTAATACCATAGACAATTGCTAGCTGCTGCAAGGTTCTGGTGTCATTAGTAACTGCAACTATAGGCATGTCGGTTCGCTTTGAGGCAATTTGTCTGGCAGTCGCTCCTGACTTAGTTTCAGCGACAATAGCGGTTGCCCCTATAGAATCTGCTAAATCGACTACGGCCCTACTGACTATAGCTTGGCTAGTATTCTCTATAAAATCCGGAAACTGAGCCTTTGGGTGATCATATGACTCTGTGTATAAAATAGTCTTTTTCATGACTTTCACTGAATTAATTGGATTATTGCCGGTAGCTGTTTCATCGCTAAGCATAAGACAGTCTGCGCCGCTATTAACGGCATTGGCAATATCTGAAAGTTCAGCTCTGGTTGGTTCATTGGCAGTTGTCATACTAAACAGCATTTGGGTAGCAATGATGACTGGTTTAGCGTACCGCCTACTTAACCCGATTAACTGATTTTGGATTGTCGGTACAGCTTCCGGCAAGACTTCATAAGCCAGGTCGCCTCTAGCCACCATGACGCTATCGGTCTCGGCAATAATCTCTTGCATATTGTCTATAGCTGCTTTTGTTTCAAATTTAGCAATAACCTTGGCGTTCATATTTAAGCTAGCTATTAGCTTCTTAAGCTCTCGGATGTCGTCTGCTGACTGAACAAAGCTTTGAGCCACATAGTCTATGTCCTGACTTGATCCAAAAGCTAAATCGGCCTTATCTTTAGCAGTAATAACATCACCATGGAAGTCAGTATCCGGTAAATTTATACCCTTTCTTTTTATAAGCAGACCGTCCGTGTCAAGGCGGATATGAATAATACCATCAATAATCGCTTCCACGGTGCCTTTAACTTTGCCATCATAAATGAAGATTCTTTCACCTCTTTTAATCTTTTTAGCCAGATCAAATTGAGTCGGTATTACCCGAGACTCAGCATAGTTCGTTTTATAACCTAGGGTTATTGTTTGGCCAGCTTTAACTTCAATAACACCTTCGAAATCGCCAAGTCGCATTTTAGGGCCTTGAAGGTCTTGGATGATAGCCACCGGCTTATTTAATTCTTTTGAGGCCTTTCTGATCCAGGCTATTTGTTTTTGCCGTTCTTCAATGGTCCCATGTGAAAAATTAAGTCTTAGACCATTAGCACCAGCAGATATTAGATCATATATAGCTTCATAACTATTGCTACTAGGGCCAATAGTAGCAATGATCTTAGTCCGCTTATATTTTGAAACTGGTGTCTTGTCTGTTTGAATCATGCCCACCTACTATGCTTTTAATTTTACTGAAGAAGTTTGTTAATACAATAGAAATAACTATTACGAATATCTTTCGAGTTTATGACCTTGTTAAGGCGATTATCCCATGACAGTAAGTAATCTATATATTTCATATACGAGAGTACTTTTTAACTATATCCCGCTCATCCTTCTTAGTATAACTAAACTGATTGACTCTCTCCCTGAGAACCAGCTCCCTGGACTGGTCTAAAAAAGGTATACCCTAAGTTAAAAATTGTCTAAAAACATGAATAATAGTACGTCAGGCACACCGTATACTATACCCTTGGCACCGAAGCCCGTTTGATTAGTTGTTTAAATAGTTTCTTGCCCATACCACTAGTATACTCTAATCAGTTAAGCTTATGTTTATCCACTGAAGTACAGGCTATGTTTGATATTGTATTGTAATCTGCTATTGTTCAATCACATACCCGGTGCTTTTGGCGCCGGGCTTTCAAATTGTAAGAATTTGAACTTCTTTAGTAATATCTCGGATTTGAATATTTTTAGGTGGTTTATTAAGCCCAGGAAGAACCCGGTCCTTAAAATAGTTTTTAAATCGTGATCATCTATAACATCTACTATGTCTACATTTACATAACTCTGATTAGCTAGTTAACTTTATCGTGTATGAAATAATAACTTGAAGCTGATGATGCAGGCATAACACGAGTATCGACTTCATCAAAGCCGACTCTGTTCATTTCAGATATTGTCCAGTCTCCGTTTTGAAGGTTGACATTTTCAACGAAAGCCACATGACCTAGACCGCCTGGCGCATTAACGTCAACCATAATTGCTGTTGAGGTTGGTGTTTGGTTAACTTGATAATTATCGGCTTGAGCTCTAGTAGCCCAGGTTATAGCGTTACCCCAAGTGTTAGGAATCGGCTTGCCAGCCTGGGCTCTTAAGAGTGCGACCCAATATGTACAGTTACCGAAAGCATAGGCATCATTAGCAGCTAAGGGCCCAGTGTATAAGTAAATATCACTGTTAGGCCCACTTAGTATTGAGTCAGCTAGAGCCGGCAGATTAGTTAATGATGAAAGCGTAAATACTGGTAGTAACATCATTATTAGAACAATACCCCCGGCAATAAAACTGTAGAGCCTAATGTTACTTTTTATCATAGACTTCACTTGGGTCTGTCGTAATTAAGGGATGTTCATCACTTGAAGCGACAACCTTAACAGCCACATGGTTCTGGTCGACAATCATTAAACAGTCACCTCGTTCGTTAGTCAGCAGATAGTTGTGCTCATACTCACTGAGATTAAACTCGCTTACTACGTTCTTGATAGTTGTACTGTCCTGACGCATCAGAACTCTTAGGGCACTTTGGGAGGCAATGGCTCGGCCATAGTTACTGTTTAAAAAGTCATTGGCTTGTTGGGAAATTATGGATACCCCTAAGTAATACTTCCTAGCTCGCCGCACTAGACCGCTGACAAAACGAGCACTATCTTCGTGTTCAAGTAGCAACCAGGCTTCATCAATAACAAGTAATCTTTTCTCTGGTTGACCCTTAACCTGGCTGGATACAAAGTTGGCGATAACTAACATCATTACCTGCCTAAGGCTATCTGGCATGTCTTTGATGTCGAAGACTATTAGTCTATTATTTAGTTCGATATTGGTTTGGGAGTTAAATACGTCCGACAGCGACCCGGTGATATATTTTTCTAACCTTTCGCAAAGTTTAACTTGGCCTAGCTTGTTTAGCT
>DAHVAE010000005.1 GCA_027314795.1 Candidatus Saccharimonadota bacterium | reverse complement strand
AGTCAAGTCCTCCAAACATTTCTGATGTTGATGCCTGATAAAATCTGGTCTTTTTGTCTAGTCCGGTTAAGCGTATCGCTTCCAGCATCTTCAAGACACCAACACCAGTTATTTCTGCAGTTAAAGCTGGGTTTTTAAATGAATATCCAACATGACTGACAGCAGCAAGGTTATATACCTCGTCTGGGTTCGCTATTTCGATAGCTCTGACTAGCGAGGTTTGGTCGGTTAAGTCGGCTTCAATTAGTTTTATATACGGTTGTTCTTGCTCAATCCTAGTTTTTTTAGGGTTGAACTGGCCACGTATTATACCGTACACCGTATAACCTTTTTCGTTTAGAAGTTCAGATAAATGGTGGCCATCTTGGCCAGTTATCCCAGTTATTAATGCTGTTGGCATAGCTTCCCTCTTTCTATATTCTCTAGTAAAGTTTAGTATAACATTTGTAAGTTTAAGATATTATTTCATTATGAGTTTAATAGTAATTGATGCTAGAGAGTCAGGAACTACTACTGGGCGATATGTTGATAAGTTGATCGAATATATCGCTAAGATAGATCCAGATTACGACATTAACTTAATAGCTAAAGCTCACCGTGTAGATTATTTAAAAAAGATAGCCCCTAATTATTATATTCATGAAACTAATGTTAAGGAGTATACTTTCGCTGAACAGATTAAGTTCTTAAGAGAAATAAACAGCATGGATGCTGATCTAGTTCACTTCCCGATGGTTCAACAACCGATTTTATATAGGGGTAAGGTTGTTACAACCATGCAGGATCTTACTGGGACTAGATTTAAGAACCCAGAAAAGAATCCTGTTATTTATGCAATTAAACAATTCTTGTACAAATGGGTAAATAGAATAGTGGCCAATAAATCAGTATGTCTTATAACACCTTCAGAATTTGTTAAAAAAGATGTTATGAAGTTTACTGGGCAATCTTCTGGTAAGTTTACGGTTACTTATGAGGCAGCAGACAAAATAAAAGTAAAAGCTGACCCTATCAAGAAACTGGTTGGTAAACAATTTATTATGTATGTTGGCAGAACAACTCCTCATAAAAACCTTGGTAGATTAGTTGAGGCATTTGAGATACTGCAAGTTAAGTATCCAAGCCTCAACCTAGTACTGGCTGGCAAGAAGGACTTTAATTATGAGCAGCTTGAAAAGAAGGTAAAAGGCATTAAAAACGTTATATTTACTGACTTTGTATCTGAAAGTCAGCTTAGATGGCTTTATGAAAACTGCCAAGCCTATATCTTCCCTTCTTTAAGTGAGGGTTTTGGGCTGCCTGGGCTTGAGGCTATGGTTCACAGCGCACCAGTGGTATCTAGTAACGCTACTTGCCTGCCAGAAATATATGGTGAGGCCGCAGAATATTTTAATCCACTCGATGTTGGAGATATCGGTGATGCCATATCTAAAGTTTTAAGAGACCGTAAACTACGTGAAGAATTGATTAAAAGAGGCCATAAACAAGCTTCTAAGTATTCCTGGGAGAGAATGGCCAGACAAACTCTTTTGGTATATAAACGGGCTTTAGAAGATTAGTCTTTTGGTGGATTTAAGACTATATGACGGTCCCTGCCTTCACCTTCTGATTCGCTAGTTATGTTATATTCAGCAGCTAATTTGTGGATTACTCTTCTATCAGAGGCATTCATGGGCTCTAATTTCATTGGTTTTTTTGAATCTCTTACCTCTTTCATCCATTCCTCAGCCTTTTCTTTTAGTCGATCGGCTCGCTGTTTTTTGTAGTCAGCAATATCGACATTAACTCGAGTATGTTCGTAATCATTGTTTTTTAAGGCTGTTGAGGTTAAATATTGCAGTGAACGCATATTCTCACCTCTTTGACCAATTAGAAAACCATTGAGATGGGTACTAGGTACACTTAGCTGGATGACATCGTCATCACTTGTAGCATAAACATCAGTGTTTAAACCAAAAAAAGACAGTAGGTCTTCTAGATATTTCTTAGCAAAAACTATGGCTTCTTCCGTTGAACTGTTCATCGCTTTTTCCTCTTTTTAACCTTTTTCTTTTTGCTTGGAGGTTTAGTTGTTTTAGTAGGAGGTGTTTTTTCAACTAGTTGAGCTTCTTGAACAGTACTTAAATCTCTAACTGGTTTATCTGCAAGCTCTTCCATTTCTTCTTCATCTTCTTTTAATGCAATTTTTTGTTGGACGAAGGCGACTACACCACTAGTTAACCAATAAAGGCTTAGGGCTGACGGAATATTAACAGTGAATATGAAGATCATAACAGGAAGAAGGTACTGAGTACTTCTGCCGACCGCAGCACTAACTTCACTTTGATCAGCTTGCTTGCCTGAGCCAGCTTCTTTCATGATTTGTCTTATACCCTTTTGGCTCTTAGTGGTCGGCATTAGTTGTTTAGATTGGTAGTATTGGCTGACGGCGCTTAAGACAACAATGATCATTGCCGGCCAGTAAATACCGCCTGAGGCCAGAGCGGGTTTACTTAAGTTAACTATGCCAAATAAGGTGTTATCAAAGAGATGAATATTGGCTGCCAGTTCTTTCATCCATGGCAGGTGTTGAATCCAAGAATATGAAAAAGCAATGATCTGGTGAGGATCAGATATTAATTTTCTTATGCCATCATATAGCCCCCATAATATAACCAACTGGATAGCTAGAATTGGCAAAGTACCAAGTGGTTTGACCCCTTTTTCTTTGTATAGCTCCATGATCATTTGGCCTTCTTTTTGTTTGTCGCCTTTAGTTTCTTTTTTAATTCTGGCTAGCTCAGGCTGTAGTTTACGCATAGCTTTAGCTTGGTGAAGCTGTTTTTTAACTAGTGGCCAAAGAGCTAGACGAAACAGGATGGTAAAGATAATCAGAGCCAAACCAAAGTTGTGCCCTGGCAAGATGGCATAGATAAAGATGAGTATATTAAATAGTGGTTTTACAATAAAAGTTGTAAACATAAGATTTAACTAATTCCCTTTGTAGTTTTTAGTTTATCATGATCAGTTAATTTACTGATCTATAAGTGCTGATTTTGTTAATAGTTCATTTAGCAGTTCATCTAATTCACTGCTTTTCATAGTAGCGACATGTTTATTATGAACGCTAATAACGATATCTGCGTTTTTGTTTAGTTTTGGTTCTCTTATACGCACGGCTTCATAGATTTTTCTTCTGATTTTATTTCTAACGACAGCTGATTTATCTACTTTACGACTAACAACCACCGCTAGCCTATAGGGTTTTTCTGGTTTTATCGGCAAGTACTTCAAGCTCACCTGGTTAGCGGAAACAGTTTGCCCCTTCCTATAGACTAGGCTAAGGCTGTTGTGGCCATGAAAGCGATGACCTTGAGAAATCATCTTTAACTCCTAAACTTAGATAGTAAATTAAGCTGTTAACTTTTTACGGCCTTTAGCACGTTTTTTGGCTAGAACGTTGCGCCCGGCTTTAGACGACATCCGTTTTATAAAACCGTGTTCTTTAGACCTTTGTCTCTTCTTTGGCTGATAGGTTCGTTTTGGCATAACTCCTATTGTACCTAAAAATTAGATTTCTAGTGAATTTAACAATGTTTAATACACTAAATTAAATTACTTATCCACGTTAGTTTTGGTTGTTTCCACAGAACATAAGGAGAGAAAACGTAATGTGTAAAACTTCGACTATTTTGGTGGTATTTATTAGGTTAATGAAAGTGGCTTGCAAGTAGGGTGTGGAAAAGTTATATAATATAGTCTACAATCTTAGAGAGAAAAAGGGTAAGACATGCAAAATGATAGCTTATGGCAAGCTGTTTTAGGTGAAATTGAATTGTCAGTTTCTAGGGGAAGTTTTATTACCTGGTTTAAAAACACAGAACTAGTAAAATCTGATGCGGCTGTAGCTGTTATTGGTGTACCGAATGTCTTTATTAAAGAGCAGCTTGAACACAAGTTTAGCGGTTTAATTAGTGATGTTTTGGGCAAAAACGGGGTTAAACCAAAAGCTATTGAATATAAGATTAGTTCTGTGGTTAGCACTAAACCGGTTTATGATGACCCAGTTATATTTGGTGAAAAGGCAGCAGAGATTGAGGAAGAGCACGTAGTTAAAACTGCAAATGGTAGTAGTTTATCCCACTCCTATCGGCAGGGGTTAAATGAGCGTTACACATTTGAAAACTTTGTTGTTGGCGCTAGTAACGAACTGGCTTTTGCAGCTTGCCAATCGATAGCCCAAAATCCAGGCATGAAGTATAACCCATTATTTTTGTATGGAGGTGTTGGTATTGGTAAAACCCACCTTATCCAAGCAGTTGGCAACGATTTAACTGCTACTCAACCGGGTCTTAGAATCTTATATATATCTACTGAACAGTTTGTTCAAGAGTTTGTTGATGCACTACGGTTTAGAAAGACGGCGGACTTTGCTAGTTATTACCGCTCGGCTGACATTTTAATTGTTGATGATATCCAGTTTATAGCTGGTAAAGAAAAGATTCAGGAAGAGTTCTTCCATACCTTTAATGCACTGTACCAAGCCAACAAGCAAATAATTATTAGTTCAGACAAACCCCCAAAGGATATACCAACCCTAGAAGAAAGGCTTAAGAGCCGCTTTACTTGGGGCATGAGTATAGATATGCAAACTCCAGACTTTGAAACCAGGTGTGCAATCATTCAAGCAAAGTCTTTAGATCACCAAGTTACTTTATCTCATGAGGTTGTTGAGTATCTATCAACTAACATCCCGACCAATGTCAGAGAGCTTGAAGGAGCTTTAAATCAGCTTTTAGCTTTTTGTGAAGTACGCTCTTTAGAGCCTTCCCTTTCGGTTGCGACGAGTTTGCTTGGAACCACTAAGACCAGACCAAAGCATTTAAGTGCAAAGCAAATCATTGAGCGGACTTCGAGGCACTTCCAGGTACCAATAGAGGACATGGTTGGGCCGAAAAGAGATAAAGATATAGTTGTTCCCCGTCAAATTGCTATGTACATGCTAAGAAGTGAGTTACACCTAAGTTTCCCTAAAATTGCTAGAGAGTTGGGCCGAAAAGATCACACTACAGCTATTCATTCAGTCGATAAAATTGAGAAGTTGTCTCGGCTTGATCCAGGTCTGAGACAAACTATTGCAGACATTAAGGAGCGTCTTTATGCTTAAAACCCTGTTCAAAACTTGTGGAGGCTTGGCTTATAGACTGTTTGTAACCAGCCGGAGTTATACTACTCAGAGTATTTTTGACATAAAGGAAGTGGAAAATACCGGCTTTTATACCAATTATTTAAACCGTTTATTAACAGTTTTTAACACACTAAATGGTGGGAGTTTAAGGAGTAATAATTAGTTTTTTCACACTTTCCACATACCCAATAACTATAATAACTAATTAATAACAAGTAATTATTATGAAGCTACAAGTCACTCAAGAAAATTTTAACCATGCCCTTAATTCAGTTGCTAGAATTGCTGATACTCACGGCACGCTGCCAATACTTGCCAACGTTTTAATTAAGGCTGAAAAAAACAGGTTAAGTGTTGCCGCAACTAATTTAAATATTGGCATTACCCATTTTGTTGGTGCAAAGATTGAGTCTGGCGGCGCAATAACCGTACCTGCAGGTTTGCTAGCTAGCTTTATTTCTAGCTTACCCGGTGGTGTTATTGAACTCGAATTAGAGAATAAAAAACTTAAAATTACCACTGACCAATATAACTCAACAATAAACGGTATATCCGCTGAAGACTTCCCTGTTATGCCGGCAATTGAAAGCGGAGAAACCCTTACCTTTAACGCAGCCGACTTAAAAAAGGGCTTGCAACAAGTGGCATTTACAGCCTCTTCAACAGACAGTCGGCCAGTTTTAAGCGGCGTATTTTTCCACTCTCTTGAAGGCAAGCTTTTTATTGTCGCTACAGACAGCTCAAGACTGGCTGAAAAGACAATAAACGTTAAAGTACCTAAAATAGAGCTTTTAGTCCCAGCGTCAGCCATGAATGACTTGCTACGGATACTTGATGATGAGGTTAAAGAGATTAAGATTGTTAAAGACGAACAACAAGCTTTGTTTAGTTTTGGTGACGTTGAGCTTGTTACTAGACTTATTGATAGCACATACCCAAACTACAAACCCTTAATCCCAACCAAAAGCTCTGTAAAAGCTACGCTTAAAAGAGCTGACCTACTTAACATTGTTAAAGTATCAAGTTTGTTTGCCAGAGAAACAGCCGGCAGCATAACCATAGAAGTAAATGAAGCCGACCAGAACGTCAAGATTAAATCCTTAGCCTCACAACTTGGAGAAAATAACGCCCAGGCTCCTGCTAAGGTGGCGGGCAGCGGCAGTATTACTTTAAACTCCAGGTTTTTAATAGACGGCATCAATGCCTTTAGTGGTGAAGAATTAGTCTTTTCTTTTAACAGCAATCTAGAGCCAGTTCTACTTAAAGATCCGAAAGCCACTGATTATGTGCATGTTATAATGCCGCTTAAGGCCTAAACCCAAAATTAAAAAACAAAACTGTTTATGATAGCGAGTCTTAGACTTCAAAACTTTAGGTCCTATACAGACAGGCTATTTAAGTTTGCTAGTAGTGCCAATATTATAGTCGGGCCTAATGCCTCCGGTAAGACTAATATCATTGAAGCCATTTTAGTAGCCAGAATTGGTGGTTCTTACCGTACTAGTGACGTTAATCTTATTAGTTTTAATAAAACATGGACTCGTATTGATTGCATTGACGACGACATTAAAAGGACTATCAAGATAAAAAGAGATCAAACCCCGCCTAAAAGTTTTGAGATAAACACCCAGGTATATAAAAGGCTACCAGCTGCTTTAAAGCTACCGATAGTTTTATTTGAACCAAACCACCTAGGGCTATTAAATGGCCCACCAGAAGGCCGTAGAGCATATCTAGACAATTTAATTGAGCAAATAGATAGCGAGTATGGAAAGATCCTAAGAAAATATACTAGGGCCATAAGCCAACGCAATGCACTACTCAAAAATACCGTTAAACCAACAAACAACCAAATGTTTCCGTGGAATATTAGAATTAGCCAACTTGCTGGTCAGATAGTAAGTGCAAGGTATTTATATATAGCCCAAATAAATAACAAATTACCAGGAATATATTCAAAACTCTCAGGCGATAAAGTCAAAACAACCATTATATATAAGCCCCAACTACCAGTTAATTCATATGAGTCGCATTATTTAAAAATGCTCGAGACAAGTTTAAGTGAAGATTTAAGGATTGGCTTTACTACCTATGGGCCACATCGAGATGATTTAGTATTTATGTTTAATAATCACTACTCAAACACTTATGCCTCACGCGGCGAACTACGTACTGCAATCTTAGCGCTTAAAGTAACCGAACTTGAGATAATCAAGATCCAAGCCAAAAGTAATCCCATAGTCTTGCTTGATGACGTCTATAGCGAGCTCGATAGTTTTAGACGTAAGGCCCTAACTGGTTATTTGAAAACCAATCAAACTTTCATAACCACAACTGATGCAGATGTTGTATCTAGCAATAAATCCGCAATCATTAAACTTTAAGTTGACGGCGGAGGTGGTGGAATTGTAGTTGGTAATGGACCAACTGGAGTGTTATTTAATTCTATCGTTTGCTGTTCAGCTCCTGGAACATCTCTATCATATAGTTGTTGGGCTGGCGCAGGCAGCGGATTATCACTTGGGTTCGTAGTAATTAAGCTGGTCTCCGTAGGGCTAGCTACGACCTGTATGTGAACGTGGTTTTGGCCAGCAAAGAATAATCCTTGGCCGACCGGGAACTGACTTAATCTTTTACGTTCCTCTGAGGTTAATTTAAAGACGTCAGCTAAAACATCAACTGCAGAAGTAGATTGTTTTAGTAGAAACTGCATTGAGGCGTTGGCAACTACTGCCCTGCCCATACGTGATCCCATGAAGTCTTCAACATCTTGGGTAACAGTAGTTATACCCAAGTTATATTTCCTGGCCCTTTTAGAAAGACTAAATAGGAAACTAGCTGAGTCTTCATATTTCATGAGTTGCCAAGCTTCATCAACAATTAAGATTCTTCTTTTTTGATCAACTTTTGTTTTATTCCAAATGTAATTTAAGACTATATACATAGCTACAGGCCTTAATTCGTCTTCAAGATCACGAATATTAAAGACAGCCAAAGGGTTGTTTATGTTTATATTAGACTGCTGAGAGAAAATGCCCGAGAAAGTTCCAGTCGTATATTTCCTCAACCTTTGGGCCAGCGATGGACCATTGCCACCCATATGTAACAAAGTATCATAAAGGTCAGAAATGGTTGGTGGTGGTGACCTGTGTGTTAATGGATCGTTAGTAATACCAGCTCGAGCATAGGTCTCAATTAAAGCCGCATCAAGATCAGCCTCCTCGCTTGGCGTCAGGACTGGCGCCAATGTAGCTGCATTACCCATAAGTTGGGCTTGAGCACCACCCATCATTAATCTTAGTAGACCATGAAGGGTTATTAGATTGCTTCTTAAAGCATTGTCTGCTTCTTCATTATCAACAACTTCCGGTAAATCAAAAGGGTTAATCCTAGTTGCTGAAGCAAGGCTTAAACGAACGTAGGCGCCACCGGCAGCATCGCACATCCTTTGGTATTCGTTTTCAGGATCAACAATAAATATCTCAGTGCCGAACATCATACTTCTTAAAGCTTCAAGTTTAACCAAGAATGATTTACCCGCACCTGACTTAGCAAAGACGACTGAATTACCGTTTTCAAGTGAAAAACGATCAAAAATAACCAGTCCTGAGTTATGCATATTAATGCCATATAAGATGCCGTTATCTTGGCTTAGATCAGCTGAAGTAAATGGGAAGCTGGTACTTAAAGCACCAGTGCTCATATTCCGTCTAATTTGGAGCTGATCTACCATTTGCGGGATGGTGCTGTTAAAGGCCTGCTCTTGCTGTGAGCTTGCTGGCTTTGAATAAACAAGCTGCTGACCGAGCATTGACTCAACTTTATGGCTAACAAACTCAAGCTCTTCCATGTCTCTAGCGTAAATTGTGAAATATAACCCAAAACGGAAGAAGCGCTCTTCACCAACCTGTAATTTGTCTCGCATTTCTTCAGCATCTGTAATAGCAGCTTGTTTAGATGGGTCTCTTACTCTGCCTTTTTCAGCATCGATTTGGATACCAGCTTCTAGTCTTGTTACTTTTTTACGTAAATTGTCTAGCACCACCCGGCTTTCTACTGGGTAGACATATAAGCTAAGGTCCATAACTTCGTCTAAATTGACCATCCCAGAAAGCCAACCGGTGTAGAGGTTTCTTGGGTAACCATAGACGTAGTAAGTCCTAGCAAAACGCGTACCAAGCTGGAAATAACTTGAGCTATATTCTAGTGAACTTGGAGCTATGAAGTCCCTTAAGGCTGTTATGCCCTTTTGAAAAGCTGCCTGGACTTCTTGCTGCTCATGTTGTTGGTGCTGTTGAGCAATAGCAATAGAGTCTATTTTTGGTTTAGATTTGCCAAAAGCCATTAATCTAACTCCCGCTGCAAATGACCTTGAGGTGCAGTTCCTTGACCTTTTGTGATTACGTCAGCAGATAAATCATCGAAGTTCTTTAATTGTTGCCTAGTGGCTGTATCTGGGTTGTAAGTATCGTAGTAAAGCTCAATAAGCTCTTGGGTATCTAGTGGTAAGCCTTGAATATTACATTGGGCAAGTCCGCCAAGAAGGGCCTGGACTCTATTTCTGAGCTCAGTCTTTGCTCGTTCTAGGTCGGCTTCGTTGATAACGACATGCTGCTCCTTCGAGTTAAATAAATTAACTAAACCAGTTAAGAAGTTTTTACTTTCAGTTAAAGCTTTTTGAACATCTTCAACAGGAAAATATGGGATCACAATATAAAACTTCTTATCCATGATGTTTGTCTGTTGGCTTAGGTCTTCAATGTAAGCTATATAGTCTTCCATGAGCAGTGCAAGCAGCATATTGTCGTGTTCAGTTCTAATCTTATCTAATCGATCAATATATTGTTGAAGATCAACTTTCTGGGTCCTAACAAAGATCTGAACTGGGTAGTACAACGAATTTAAGAAACCTTGATAAGAGTACTCAACAGCTTCTTGTTCCTGGGTGCTCATTAAATCGAAGTTAATGCTTTTAACCATAATAACTGATCTATACGAACCATCGTTCATAATGACAACCCCATCTCTAATTTCAGCAATCTGGAGGGTATTTTGGGTACTGTTTGGGTTGCTCTTAGTTTTTACTGTTGGTTGGGGTGCAGCCGACGGGCTAACAACACCACCACTAGAATACTGTGGCGGTGGCGGCGCAGTCGGGGCTGGGGTAGTTTGCGGATTATCTAGTGAAGGATAAGTGGTGCCCGTTTGGTTTAAATTATTTGTTGGATCCATAACCCACCTATTTTGGTTAACGCAAAGATATTAATACTTCATTATTGCCACCGTTTTTAGGTAACGCACGGTTAGCTTCATTTGAAATAACGTTAACGTTTAAGTCGTCTCTTTGAGATAAGTTCATTATAACAGGATCTGGGGTAGTTTGACTTATCGGTTGTTGAGTTGGTTGTGAAATCGGTGCGACTTGTGTACGGATAGCGTGCATATTATTTAAAGATGAATGGCTATTAACATAAGCCCTTTTTAGTTCAGACTCTATAATATTTTCTGGAGGCAGATTTACTTGGGGTTGGACTTGGGGTCCTTCCACCACTGGAGCAGCAGTCGATTGATGTAAGTCATTTTTAACTTCATTAAGGTGTTCTATGAGCTGCTGGCGGTGTTGAGAAGAACTGGAACTGAGTAGTTGGTCAACTTGTTGAGCTATTGGGCTAGTTTGTTCGTCATAGGGATCGACTGAGTCGACAACATCATCTGGTACACTTTGGGCTAAAGTCTGGGCGCTAATTAAGCGATCCGAATCAGTGTTTGTTATTGGGTTTTGGTAGACGCTGGTAACGTTTTTTGTTGCCCAGCCCCGACTATCTATAGTATTTGCAAGAGCTTGTAGACGCGACTTAACTTCTGTTTGGGTAAGACCATTAGTTAATTGAATCTCGACCCTTTTAGGAACATTAATTGTTACTAATTCTTTGATACCACTCTGAGCCCAAATACGCCTTCTTGGTTTAAATAGGAATCTTAACTTAGCTAAAGCCCAAACTTCAGTCGGTTGATCCTTACCAAAAGGGTAAGCTAAAAAGCCAGCAAACAAGGCAATTGGTATCGTAATAATATCTAGAAGTTCTCCATGGTGGGTATATAAAAGGTAGCTAAAGTATAAAAGACCAGCGGCCACAACAGCATAGACAAACTGCCTGAAACTTAGTGGTCCTAAAAGCTTGTCTTCAGCTTCAATATCTTGAATTAGTTTGTATGATGCCATATAGCACTAGTATAACACCTTGTAGTGGTGTTATTATAAGGATATAATTTGACCAAAATGAAGAGTTTAAAATCAAAAATTAAATTAGGTAATTTTCTTAACCTATGGCCATTAATTTTAGTATTTTTCCTGTTATTTTCAATGCCAATTTTAAACCAAGAAAGTCACCAATCAATTAAATTAACAGCCCAATGTGGCGGTGGCAGTGGTTATTCAGCGGTACCGACAAGTATAAACTTTGGCTGTTCTCAGAAAGGCAACCCCATAACAGACCTTTTGTTTGCAGTTATTAGATTTTTATCAGCTGGTGTTGGTTTAGTTATTATCGCCTCAGTTATCGTTGGCGGTATTCAGTATATTGTCGCTAGAGGTGACCCTAATGGTACCCAGGCGGCAGTTAAAAGGTTAATCAGCTCGACCATTGCATTACTTGTCTTTATATTTGCTTATGCCATATTAAACTATGTAGTACCCGGAGGGTTCCTTCATCCATGAACTTAATACATAAATTATTAGTTACACAACACTTTGCTTGTACACCTTCAGGTGGGAGTATTTTTGGGTTTCCAACTTGGTACCATTACTTGCACGGTACCAACACATCTGGTACCTGTAGTCCTCAACTAACTAGTCTTTCAGATATTTGGTTAATTGTTGCGGCAGTGATTGAGATTTTGCTTAGAGTTGCTGGTATCGCTGCGGTTGGCATTATTATCTATGCAGGTATCCAATACACTACCAGTCGAGGTAACCCAGAACAGACCAGTCGTGCTATGCGCACAATGCTTGGAGCAGCTATAGGGTTAGCAATATGTGTTCTTTCCGCTGCCCTAGTGAGCTTTGTTGCCGGGAGATTTCACTAATGACAACAATTCTTTTGAAATTAGTTGCATCAGGTGCAAGTGTCACCTGTCCTGGACAGGGCGGCAGTGATTGTAGTACTGGGCTGCCTGCAGTCAACGCTGGCTCAACTGAGCTAAAAACAGCACTCGGGATATTTTTCGGTATTGCAGGGGTAATATCGCTGCTGATGATTATAATTGGTGCTTTAATGTTTATCACTTCTGGTGGTAATCCTCAAAACGTCCAAAAAGCTAGAGAAACAATTATCTATGCAGTTATTGGGCTTGCCGTTTCAATAAGCGCGGAGGCTATAGTCGCCTTTATACTAGGAAGATTATGAGAAAGATATTAATTATACTCACAGCTATGGCCCTCAGCTTACTGGTGTTATCTACGCCAGTTTATGCAGTTAATATATTTAGCAACTCAGAAACATGTGGTGGCCAGGCTGCTAGTACTAGTGTTTGTAATGAAGTTAATGCCCAAACTAAAACTGGCAGCAATCCTGTTTTAAAAACTCTTAAATCTGCTATTGAAGTCATTTCTTTTATAATTGGTATAGCTTCTGTAATTGTCATACTAATTGCTGGCTTTCGGTTTATTATTGCCAATGGCGATGCTCAATCTATAACTAACGCTAGAAATACCCTACTCTATGCATTGGCAGGAGTAGCGGTTGCAGTTTTAGCTGAAACAATAGTGGTATTCGTATTAGGTCATATAGGATAAAATTAAATTGGAATTTTAAAGATGAAATACATTAAACTATTTATTTCGATAACCACACTTTTTAGTATGTTAAGTCTAGCTACAGTCGCAGCAGATAGCCCGACAACTTCGCCGACTTTAGCTCCAATCAAGAGTCTTTCAACCGCCTCGACATTTAAACAAGAAGTTTGTGGGGGTTTAAATAGCGTAACTGCGATAAGTTGTTCTAAAAATGCAACTACAAACACTTTTACAAATATTGCTAGAGAAGTAGTGAATATAATGTCTTTCTTTGTTGGGAGTATCTCTGTCATCATGGTTATAATTGCTGGCTTTAAGTACATAATTTCTTCCGGAGATAGCAATGCCGTGGCTAGTGCTAAAAACACCTTGATATATGCTCTGGTTGGACTGGCTATTGCCATACTTGCGCAGATCCTTGTTCATAGTGTGCTTAATTCCGCCAGTAATGCTGTCGGTAGCATTACAAGCAGCCAACTAAGAGACGACAGTTAAAAAGACTGTTAAAATTCAAATTGATTATGTATTATTATGTTTATAGACTTATGAAAACTAATTAGAGGGGGAATATGTTAAACGTTTTGAAGAACAAAATCATTATATTACTTGCTTTTTTAACACTATCTATGCCGGTATTTATACCTGTCGGAGCAGCAGCTTGCGGCAATATTGGCAGCGATGTTGGTAGTGGTATTAATGCTACTTCTGGCGGTGGATCCAGTGGATCATATTCATGTGGTACTTCTGGCAGCATAACCTCAGGAATAAAAGGTTTAGCGAAAACAGTCGTTGACATCTTTTCAGTAGTAGTCGGTATTATCTCTGTCATCATGATCATCTACGCTGGTTTTAGGTATATTACTTCTGGAGGCGAAAGCGGGAGCGTCTCAAGTGCCAAAAGCACCTTGATATATGCCATCATTGGTTTAGTAATTGTTGTGCTAGCACAGCTTATTGTTCACTATGTCCTAGGTACGGCCAGCAACATTGGCGCTCAATCCGGAGCTTAACGGATATAACTGACCAACAAATAAAAGTTAGTCACCCCTGATCCAAGTAGTAAGATTTTCATCCCAGTGCTAATAGCACCGGTATTCTTTCGGTAAATCATCATGAGTGCTAAAAACAGTCCTGGCATAAAGTCCATAGCATATCTATAACCCATCTGATCAGCACCGTCACCAAAATAACATAGTAGTAAGACCAATATAACAAGCGAAGCAATTACTAAATATTTAGCATCTCTAGGATATTTTGACCAACGTTTAGTAAATAGATAAAGCAACCATGGTGAGGTGATAAATATACTAACCCCTAACGGATTATTTTCAACCCAAGGGGCTTTTAAACTCCAAGAGACATTGTTAATTAACACTGGTGTTGGAGCACGGAGCAGTATTGTATAAAGGTTTGTCGGAATATGGCTTGGAGATACTACACCCATTGACCTAGCCTCTGAAGAAGCTAGAGACAATAGTTGGTACTGGTTGCCATTATCTAGTGGGCTACCAAATCTTTGCCAGTTATAGGCACCAAGTAACGCTATTGCAATAACCGAGAAGATTAACAGTTGAAATAACTGTTTGCGCTTAGTCTTCCAGTCGGTCTTAGCCAGAAATATAACCAGTAGATAAAATACTACAATAGCAGCTGCCGGGATTCTGGTTAGAAGTAAGCAAGCAGTCAGCAGACCAATTAACCACCAGCGTCTTTTAGTCATATATTCATATAGGCCCCAAAAAGTCAGGAGCGCTCCAATTATTTGGGCAAACAACCAACCACTAGACACGCTAGCAATACCCATAAATACTGAACCCAAAGTAAAGCCAAACATCCAAATTAAACTGTCACTTTTTGTAAAGTTTAGCTTTCTAGCCAGCTTATAAACAAATAAGCTTATCAGTAAAACTAGTAGCCACTTAACGTACCCCTGATAAAAGAAGCTGTGCCAAATATTAAAAACAGCGACAAATGGCATTAAAACAATAGATGGGAATGGCCCTTCGTCCCAATAAACCTTGCCATGGTAAAAGACTGGGTCCTCACCGACACCGCCAATAGGATGCAAGAAGTAGGTATGGCCGTGGACAAAGGACTCTGCAAGTTGCGAAAATTGTTGACTGCCCTCGCCTACTAATCCAATAGAGATTAAGGTTAGGTATAAAACAACCGGGATAATAAATATAGCTACTGTTCTGGCTAGCTTTCTATCAATAACTATAGTTTTTTTCTGGAATATATTTGCTTTCAAAAAGCCACCTCACGTAGATAGCTGCAACTTTAGTTGTTTTTAGAGAACCTCAATCTTTTTAACCGTGTCTTGTTTTACTTTACCAAAGCTGATGGTTAAAACACCATCCTTTAGTACAGCTTCAATCTCTTCTTCTTTAACTGGTACTGGTAGGGCTATAGTCCTTGAAAACTCCCCCCAATAACATTCTTGCAAGAAGTAATTTTCAACATCATCTTCACTGCCCGCACTTAAAGTGCCGCGGATAGTCAGTTGGTTGTCAGAGATGCTAACATCAAGCTCGTTTTTGTTAACACCAGCTGTACGAGCTTTTACTACTAACTTCTCTCTTGTTTCATAAACGTCGACAGCAAGTTGTCCTGGGACACTATCGTCTTCGTCCCACTCTTCTGCGGTCGGACCCTCTTGTGGCTGCTCTGTAGCTACAGGAGATGCAGGAACGTCTTCTTCACCCAAAAAAGCGGCCGCTAATTCGTCGTCTTCTTCTAGCAGAAGATCGTCATCGCGATTTCTTCGCGCCATATTATTACCCTCCGATTTAGATATCGTTTGTTTGGTTAGAAACTTGCTTTTTTGTATTTCTTATACTATAGCCTAGCGCAGTAACTAAAAGCAATGTAAATAAGGTTATTTACAACATAATTAATACAACACTTATAAATAAATACTGGGTTAAGTAGTTTTATAGGTTAAAATATGGTTATGGCTGAACAAGATGACGGAACGGATGGTTTTAAATATACCCCGAACGATAAGGCTGAACAGCAACAAAATACACCTGTCGTAGACAGCGGAGAGTCGCATGAGCCCCAAGAAAATGCGCAAGTTGGTAGTGGCGATGAACCGCTTTTTAATTGGGCTGCACCAGATTCATTTTCTGATAGTAAAAAAGCCGGTTGGTACCTTATCTTATTGATTGTTACGGTAATTGTAACTGGTAGTATTTATTTATTAACCAAAGATAAAATAACAACCGGGGTAATAATCGTTAGCGGCATCTTAATTGGTGTTTATGCTACCAAGAAACCAAGGACAGTAAATTACCAATTAACCAGATATGGTTTTACTGTTAACGGTCGCTACCATCAATTTGGAGAGTATCGGTCATTCGCAGTAGTTCATCATGGCGATGGCCGAAGTGCCGTACTAACTCCTTTAAAGCGGTTCATGCCATATATGTACATTTATTTCACAAGCGATATCGAGCCGAAGATCGTCTCTGCTCTAAATGATGCCCTACCAAAAGAAACAGCTCATCGAGACGCACTAGACAATGTACTTCGGAAAATTGGCTTTTAGCTGATTCTGATTTCATAAGTAAATTATAAAATAGAGGCTTGTTAGTGCAGTTTAAGGGTGCACCATTTCTAACTGGAAGAGAAGAAAAT
>DAHVAE010000059.1 GCA_027314795.1 Candidatus Saccharimonadota bacterium | reverse complement strand
AAAGTTTGACGTGGCCTAGCTTGTTTAGCTCCTTATATAAGTTAATAAGTAAAGGAGGTTTGGCTTTAGAATTAGCTAATATTTTCACAAGGGCTTTATCGACGTTGGCTTTTTCTCGAGCGTTCAAGCCTTCAACCAGAAGCGAAATAATCCCAGTTACGTCGTGAATATGTTCACTTATTTGTTTTGTAGATAAACTGGAACTAATAGGGTCTAAGAAATTAATCCGTTGTTTTGATCTTATCGATAGCTTTATGTAGGTGCCATTAACTGATTCACATAGGTTTTGGTATTCTCTTTCTGGGTCGATAACTATAACCTTGATACCGTTCGTCAGGCTTCTGAGAATCTCTACTTTAGATAAGTAGCTTTTACCACTACCTGATTGGGCAAAGACAATTGAGTTAGCATTATTTAGACTAAAGCGGTCTATTATGACTAGCGAATCATTAGATTTATTAATGCCAAACAAGATACCGCTAGACTGCACTAGCTCGCTCGACATAAACGGAAAGGTTAAAGCTGCTGAGCTGCTATCTAGATTACGTTTTAATGCCAGCTCATCAGTCGCCCTGGGCAGAATAGACTGTAAGGCTTCAAGCTGCTGATACCTGGCTGGCCTTAGATTAAACAACCTTGAAGACATTGTTGATTCAAACAGAGTTGTAACCCGATTCAAGTCATTTAAACTGCTGGCGCGCAGGGCTACATAGATACTGATCTGGAACAGTTTCTCTTGACCGCGAAGTATCTTATCTCTGAGCTCAGTCGCTGAGATTAGCGGGTCGGTAATTTCAGAGCTAACAATCTTGCCGGCTTTCATCATTGCTCGTTTCGTTGATTCAAGTTCAGTTATCTTGCGATGGAGCTTCGGCAGAGCCAGCAGGGCTGACACCTCATGAATGTGATAAGTTACATCAATGTCGTGTCCAAAGTTAATTAGTGGGTCCATCCAACCACTGCTAGCAACGTAAGGGTAACCAGCAATAAACATGGAGCGAATGTATTGGTTGTCTATAATTAAATAGTCCGGGAACTCCTGAAGACCGCTATAACTAAACTGGTCGACAATGATCTGCTCGCCAAGCTGATACTTAAGTTTAGCAATATCGATGCGTCGTCTTTTAAGATTAAGCATCTCTAGCCTCGAGTTATAAATTCACTATTCATTACCTTCATTGCCTGCTCGCTAATTGGCTGGAGTTTGGATCTCTCTGGTGAGTAGAAACTGTAAAACAAGTCTATGGCTTCAATTGAGCTTAATTGGCGGCTGCTTATACCAAGCCTAGCAATGTTTTTAGATACAATGTCGGCTCGTAAACTTAATTGATCTTTAATGCTTTCAATATCTTGTTTACTAGTAATATCTAGGGGTATAACGATGAAAAAGTGACGATTTAAGATCTTATTAGAGGTTATTAGACTAGATACAAATTTTCGGTAGTTTTTTAACTGAACTTTGTATATCGATGATTGCTCATTATTTATCTTTAGGTCTAAATTATCTAGGTAGCCGTCCATATAGACTTCACGTGTCCGAACCAGGAATTGAATATTAAAACCAATAGAATTTAGAAAACCTTCAAATATATCAATTAGCGCATCCTGTTCTTCTTCGCTCTTAAGTTCAAAGTTTATAGAGCTCGAATGTAATATTATCCGATAACTACCGCCGTCTAGCTTAATAATGCCATCGGTAATGCTTTCAATAGCTACCTGCTGGTTACTAGAACCTAGCTTAGCCCGAAGTGCTAACTTTAACATTTAAGCCTCCGGATTTAGAACTAAATACTACTTTATAGCCTTTATCTGTTAACAGTTTCTGGCTCTTGTACCTGGCACTTTGCGGTATGTCACTGAACCTAGGACTACGTTTAGTTTTTGGTTTTTCATACAAGGTTGGCGTAAAAGCTTCAATCTCTTTGGGCATCAGTTGGCGTTTATAGACATAGATTTTTGGCCGCATGAAGTACCTGGCTTGAAGGATAATTACATCTAGAAGTATTGTATCTTTGATCCTTATCGCTAGACTGGCTGGTAGCGAAACTATCATTGATAAAACTAACTTATATAATGAAAACTTGCTTATTGGCGGCAGTACTAAGAAAGTAAACGCTACCACGAAAAGCGGAACTGCAAGTAATACTAGCTGTTTAAAGTTTAAGTTAGCGGCAATACGATCTTCGACAGTAGTTATTTGAGCAGGAATAATTGACGTCTTCATGGTCTCTTCTCAGACTTCTTGGCGTCTGGCCTATTAGGGCTGCTCGTGGAAGTAGTAGCCCGTTGATCTGAACGAATAAGCGCTGGTTTGTTAGCCTGCCTGATTGAATAGTCTTTATAACTTGCTAAGGCGGCTTGTTCTCGACCAGGAAGATAGCTATTGATAGTACTGGCAGCTTGACTGCCTAAATAACTAACGTTAAGCACCATTCTCTCAGCAATTCTTCGAGTCATTCTTGGACCTATAGCAGCATAAGACAGCTGGCTCATGACGCCTTGAGTTTTTAATAAGGCGACAAGGGTGGCAAGACCAATAACCATGGCCATCATCGGGTCAGGCCTAGGCCCATTACTAGCTATCATGCCAGCAAGCAGTGAAGCGGCAAGTTGTAAAATTACAACGTGTATAAAGAGAACAAAGATAGTAGTAAAGTAGCGCTTTGATGCTGACACAGCCATATCCCTAAGACTCGGAAGCAGCCAACATAAAATAACAATTGGGGCTAATACCGCGCCGAGATAAATAGTCACAATTCTACCAACATAAAATATTAGCAAGATAACGCTGAAGACTAAGAAGATCGACATAATAATAAGTGCTGCAAGACTATACGCCGAGGGTTGCTTAACGACACTACTTAAAACCTGCCAGACCGACTTGGCAGCATTAGTTTTACTGATTGCTCTAATCATGATATTAGAAAGAGAAATAACGCCATCAATGACAAAAATAGAGCTATTAATAAAAACAAACACTAAAGCTACCTGCGGCAAAATGTGTTTAATACTTATGGACTGCAGCCCGAGACTTATATAGCCCATAGTTTTTAGCCCGATCAACATCAGTACCAGCACTATTAAAGAATCGGCAATACCAACTGATGTCACCCATAAATCAAAGACGCCATGATTAGCTGCCGCCAATGGTGTACCTGAAGTAAAATATTTTAAAGCACTTAAAAAGGGTACGGCTACGGCTTTGATAATATTCCCAAGGACGCCAGTTATGGCTTTTATGATCACGGTAATTAGGCCGCTTGAAGATTTAGCTGGTTTGATTGAGCTTAAATTCGGTACTACTGAAGCACTGTGATTGGCAGCTATTGGTCCGTAGGCGCTTTTTAGGAAATTAGCAAGCAAAGCAGCACCAAGCAAAATTACTAACCCAATCAAAGCGTTTCGAATAATCTTCTTAGCTCGCATTAACCGCTCGGGGCTACCGCTTGATGTTATATATTGATAGCCGCCAATCATAATAATGAGAGTACAAAGAATAGAGCCAAGCAAGGAAATTACTGTCAGCATTGGCGCTATTGCTGAACTGATCACACTATTTGAAGCAAATATGATGTCCAAACTGCTACCCTCCAAAAGCACTAGATGCCATACCTGAAATAATGTTAGAGAGTACAAAGGCAGCAATAGTAATCGCTAAGCCGACTGCTGAGTACAGAATCGTACGCTTGGCTTTCTCCAGCCTTTGGGGGTTCCCAGAACTGGTAATATAACTAAAACCGCCAACAACAAAGAAAGCAGTAGCCACTAAGCCCGCGAGCCCTGCTAGAGCTTCAATGACAGTTTTTATAAAGCTGGATACTTGAGAAACATCAGCTGTCGCCGAGTTTGCATAGCAGCTGGGGAGGATAACATACGGCGACAGCGCAAAGATAAAGAATAAGTACCTAGATTTAAGTTGCTTAACTATGTTCACAACATGGTCCCTGATCACTATGAACATCATAAGGATCAGGAGATTACTAATGCATGCTTAATCGT
>DAHVAE010000058.1 GCA_027314795.1 Candidatus Saccharimonadota bacterium | reverse complement strand
AGCCTAAAAATCAGAACTGCTGCAACCGCTTGAGCCAAATCAACCTTAAACACCAGTAAACCAGCAACTAAGCCCGCCTCAACTGAACCAACGCCACCAGGAGCAGGTATAACTGCTCCAAGCCAAATGCCAAAGCTATAGGCCAGCATTAGTGAGCCGATTGGCAAGCTACCATGCACAGCTTTTAGGCTAAAATCTAAAGCTAACACAAAAGCTAGAGTAAGGCCCATCTGGCAAACAAACCCATAAAGTAGTTTAAGTTTTAAGAACCGGTAATTTGAGATGTTTTTAAGTATTAACCTGAAGTAGTGGAATAATTTCTGGCGCCACGTACTTACTAAAAGAACAACTAAAATAACCATAACAACAATTAAACAACCGATAAAAACTAAAGATGAGTTTATTGATGAGTATCTGAAGCTAGTGGCAGGGAAGTAAACAATTAAAACGCCAAGCAAGGCCATATTAGCAACAATCCCTAGTATGGTGTTGGCAGCCACGACAGCGCCAGCTTGGGCTTTAGTATGGCGACATTTCATTAGATATATATAATTAGCGCCGATACCGCCTAAGCCGGCCGGCAATAGTCTATTTAGCGTATTGATACCAGTTTCAACAACTACAGTTCTGAAATATTTAATTGGTTTTAGGGCAATAAAATAATAAGTTAGAGCAGCCAGCAAGTACGTGACAGTAACAAAGCTGAGAATTACCAGATCATATGATTGGCTGCTGGATCTTAATTGGCTTAAACTACTTCTTAAGTCTGACAGCTGGCTAACCACTACATACATAGCCACTGCTGCCAGCAATAAATAACCTACTCTAAAATAGCTCACTTTGAGTTTTGTTTTAGGTCCCATAGCTCATATTATTGCTGATGTTTTAAATCTTATCTATAGCTAACATTTAGCTTAAGAATCAGTATAATTAAGTTGTGGGTTAAACAAATAGGAAGATAGCCTATGCCTAAGGCCACTATCTACAATCAGCTAAGCAGCCTCACCACGCAATACTTGGATATTGGCGCTCAGACATTTCTCGAAGAACTTATTCATTTCCACCTAAATATTGAACCAGCAAAACTTAACGCTACACAGCTAATTAAGTTAATCGACTGGTTAGATATTGCCGCCCATCTGGTTAACAGTGACAAGCAACAAGTCAATGAATATATGGTTAAGGTCAGAAAACTAGCAGGGTCTTAAAAATGGCAAACGCTAAACCTACCCTTAACTCAAATGAACTAGAAATTGTCTTTGAAAGCATTGGCGAAGGTGCAGTGGTTGTTAATAGTGAGGGATTAGTAATCAGGGCTAATAAAGTTGCCCTTAGTACGCTAGGCTATAATGAATCAGAGCTCATTGGCCAGCGCTTTATAGATAAAGTTCAGGCCTTAAATATTGACCACAAGAAAGTCAACACCTTTAAAAGACCGATGGTTAAAGCTATAACCACCGGTAAGCCGGCTTATGAATATATCTATTATCACGGCAAGAAGCCAGATCTAACGCCCGTATTTGTTAGCGCCTCGCCAATAATCAAGGATGGCAAGCCAATAGGTGTTACTGAAATATTTAGAGATATCTCCATGGAAGAAGCAGTCGACCAGATGAAAAGTGAGTTCATATCACTTGCATCCCATCAACTACGAACACCCCTGGCCTTAATCAAAACGTATTCGCATATGCTTCTGGAAGGTTATATGGGTGAAATCGATAATGATAAAAGGCCAGCAGTTGAAACCATTGTCGCTGCTACCAATCGAATGAACGAATTAATCAGTACACTACTGAATATAACTAGGCTAGAAAGTGGCTCAATACTATTAGATATTGGCTCTGTAGATATTGTCCAAATTGTTGCTGAAGTCATTAAGGAAATGGAAATCCAGGCTAAAAACCGATCAATTACAATTAAAACTTTCACTAGAGGTAGATCGCCATTAATCCTATCCGATGGGCCAATAATTAAGGAGGTGCTGGCTAATTTAATATCTAACTCTGTCAAATATTCCAAGGACAACGGCAATGTGATCATCACAATCCGGGGTAATGACCATGACGTAACGGTTAGCGTTAAGGACAACGGCTTCGGCATACCAGATCCTGCTAAGGCCCAAATCTTCTCTAAGTTCTTTAGGGCTAATAACATTATCCAACTAGAGACCAACGGCACTGGGTTAGGGCTATACTTAGTTAAAGGCCTAGTTAATGAACTGGGCGGCAAAATATCTTTTACGTCTAAGCTGGATGAGGGTACAACCTTCAAACTCAAACTACCTAGAACAGTTAGCCCCAATTAGTAATATTTTTTATACTCATTTATTGACGCAGGAGTACAATTACATAGTGCATCAGATAGTAGAAGGGGCAGGGGAAAATGAGTAAAGTCTTAATTGTTGAGGACGATAAGGATCTTAATAACGCCTACAGTCTAATCCTTAATCATTTTGGTTACAGTGTTGAGACCGCTTTTAATGGTAAGGAAGCGTTACGGAAAATTAAACAATTTGCGCCAGATATAATCCTACTTGATCTTTTAATGCCAATTATGGGCGGCCTTGAGTTTTTAAAGCAATTCAAAAAAGACCCAACCAATAAAGCTAAGGTTTTAATATTCACTAACATGGAGAACTCTCCAGAACTAACAGAAGCCTATGAGCTAGGCGCCCATCGCTGCGTCATCAAATCCTGGGCCGAACCCCAGAATCTTAACCGTCTAGTTAGCGACGCTCTATTGGCCCGCTAGGCACCGTTAACTCTTGAAGATAGCGGTCATTAATAAGACTACTTAATTTATCTAGATACAGCGAATAAGGTTTGCCCGGGCCATAAGCTACTAGCCCTTGTTTTTTAAGCTTATTGAGCTCGACGGCTGCCGTCTCTCTGGTTAACCCCGTCAGGTTAGCTAGATCCTGGTGAGTTAAATTAATGCTTAACTTTAGCTCGTGACCTTTTGGTACCGAGCCAGTACTCAGTGCTAAAAAGTGAAGAATATACAGCAATTTATCGCTCGCTCTAGATTGCTGCAAGGCATTAATATGCATTGATTGCGATAATTCCTCGGATACTTGTCTAGTAAGCGACTGATAAAGAAATTCAATGTCGTCTTTTAAGTACTTGACGAAGGCGCTCCTGTCTACACAATAGACATCAACGGTTTTTGTGAAAGCTTCATAGAAAAAGGTGGCAGATGATATTTGCGAAAAGACCCAAGCAGCTGGGAAAAAGTCTCCTGGCTTATAAAAGGCAACCGGCTTTTCATCACCGTTAATAGTCAAGTTGTAGGCTTTAATAATGCCGCTCTCGATCACATAAGCATAACGTGGTGCTTCCGCTTGAAAGATTATGACATCACCCTTTTTATAGGTCCTGAGCGGGTAGGACCTTAGAAATTCACGTAAACGAGGGTGGTCACCCATGCTTCTACTATACAAGAGTAACAAGCAATACTTAAATCCTTAAGCTTGTTTCTAATAAATTATCACAGTTGTTTTTAAGCATTCAGTTCTTTAATCTTGATAGTAAGACTAACCGGGCGAAATCATGAATGTCGTAAGTAGAGGCATAAGAAATGCCTTCAGAAATGTTACTAGAAGTGTCTCAATTATCTTGATACTCGGTCTTGCAATTGGCTTGGCGCTTGTAATGCTAATCGCTCGCCAAGCGGTGTCTAATAAAATTAACTCTGTTGACGCTTCAGTTGGCAATACTGTTAGTATTTCGCCAGCAGGGTATTCCGGTCTATCCTCAGTTAATAATGCTTTAACTACTAACCAGCTAGCCAAGGTAAAAGCACTCGCCCACGTTACTAACTTGACTGAAGCCTTAACAGACCGATTAACAACTATTGGGGATACCTCTTCGCCATTTGGCAATTCAGCAGGCGGCACTAACCAAACAAGTTTAATCTCACCAGTTAAAATTAACTTTAACCGAGTTCCTGGTGGAGGCGGTAGTGGACGGGGACTATTTTTCAGCGGCGGCCCAGACGGTTTTAGCCTACCTAGCAATTTTAGCCCTCCTGTTGGGATAATCGGGACGACCGACCCGAGCAG
>DAHVAE010000057.1 GCA_027314795.1 Candidatus Saccharimonadota bacterium | reverse complement strand
ATCAGGATTTATATGTAGTGAGCAGGTGATGGGAGTAATCAGTGCTTATGATAGTACGATAGCGTAGGATTTCAGCTATAAGTGGGGGTAAATGGTTACCCGACTCGACCTCCAGAAGTTGCTTACAGATAAGAATTAGGTTTTAGGATATAACCGTTGTGTTTAGGTCTTCACTCGTATCTATTAAAAAGTTGAAGTCCATAATAGTATAAGCCTCTTAAATAAGAGATGTTTTTGGTATACTTCATGCATGAAGCCACACAAAGAAGCTGTTTCTATAATAGTTAAAAACCAGAATGATGATTTTCTTGCAGTAAAAAGACCTAATGACCCAAATGATGACCTAGCAGGTGTATGGGGTTTCCCCGCTGTTACACTAAGAGAAGATGAGATAGAAATTGATGGTGTTCAAAGAGCAGCAAAGTCAAAGCTTGGCATATGCACAACTTAGTTAAATAATTAGAACGTATGAGCGACTTTAGTATTGAACGAATTAAAGAAATAACACCTGAAGTGTTTGAAGCAGCAAATAGGTTAGCGCTTCAACTTGAATCCCCTAGTCAAGTAACGATAACTGAAGATTACTTGCACAGGATTGTATCTAATCCAGAAGCCCACTGGTTAATGGCTAGAAGGACTGAAGACGCTAGATTTGTTGGCATGGCAGTACTTTATATACTGCCACTTCCTACAAACGTTCGTACATCATTGGAAAATATAGTAGTCGATGAAGATGCTCGTGAAAGAGGTGTAGGTATCGCATTATGTGAAGAAGCTAAAAGAATAGCTCTGTATGAAGGAGCTAATGGGATACGAGCAGCGGCCGCAAAAATAAATATAGCATCACAAAGAATGCTTGAGAGTGCTGGTTTGCCAGTTGATGAAGTCACGAAGCATTATGAGCTGTGGTTAAGGAGAGGTACTCGTTTTTAAGCTATCCAACAGAAGTCTTCTCCAGTTCTGAAATTAGGGGGAACCTGTCAATTTCGGGGACTTGACAGTCAGTGTTGTAACTAGGGATAAAATGTAGGCGAGCCTCAGTTTCTCAAACTGCAGGGAAGTTTTGTTGTATAATAAAGGTTATGAGTAGGCATCAATATACTGCAATTATAGAACGAGACACAGCTACAGGATACTATGTAGCCCATATTCCTGATTTACCTGGTGCACATACTCAAGCCGAAACACTTGAAGAGTTAAAGGATAATCTTCAAGAAGTTGTAGAACTTATACTTGAAGAAAAGCCTAAACAAAAACCCGAATCATACTTTATAGGAACTCAACTCGTAACTGTATAGTATATATGGGTAGTGATTTACCAGTATTAAAACCTAAAGAGGTTGTTAGGGCTTTAAATAATCTTGGCTTTGTATTGGTTAGACAAAAAGGTTCCCATCAACAATTTAGACATGCAGACGGTAGGGCTACAACCGTACCAATGCATAATAGGGATTTATCTCCTCTTCTACTTAGACAAATCTGCAAAGATATAAATATAACAACTGATGAGTTTCTTAAAGCTAAATAGTTATTAGACTATAGCTATCAATAACTTACTATCTCTTTGAATTTCAGTTGCAAAAGATTTACACAAGGCCCTTCACGCAGACAAATTCACTGATTTTTACTGCAAGAACACACTTTTATATCTGTTAAACATTGGGTGTAAACTTTTTCAAAACTAACCTGCAAAAATTACCCTTATATTTCTGCTATTGTTTACCCCCAACCGGTGGTTATAACAGTTTCAAAAAGTCTTCTACGGACATTAAGGCCTCAACTTCAATAATCTTACGGAGCAGGGGCTTCTTAATATCTTTGCCTTTGTGCATGGGTATGGTAACGCGTCGTCCTGTGGAATCATTGAACAAGATAAGATGACTGCCTTTTTGACGCACTTCTACAAACCCAGCTTTCTTAAGAGCTTTAACAACTTTTACTGGTGATAGACTAGGTAAATTACCAGCCATACTAAACCGCTACTTCAATACGTCCTTGCCACAGATGTTCTTCGGGTGCCTCTTTATCTTCTTCATATAGTGATTCAAGATATAACTCAATAGCTTCAGTGATGTTTTTTTCTGTCTCTTCTAATGTGTCACCTTGGCTATAACAACCTGGCAAACTAGGCACAGAAGCAACATAACCACCTTCTGGGTCTTCTTCGTAGATAACTGTATAACTGTGCTTTTTCATACTTTTATTTTACTATATCTAGCTCTGTCTTGATAGAGTGATTATCGACGTCGCTCTTGCTGAAGACCGGTCTACCTTTAGAGCAAGACAAGTTATCCTACAAGCTATTAATGACGGTGATATTAAAGCAGCTCAGTGGTGGCTAGAGCGTAAGGCTAGATTTGAGTTTGCTGCAAAGTAGACCTTCATAGCGCGAGTAAAATCGCAATTTAACCTGAAATACGTAGAAACCTGTGCCAAATGCGAGAACTCGCAGTAAATCGCATGTATGTATTGTAGTCATACAGATAAATATCCTGTCAACAGAGTAGAAGTTTGAAAACGTAAAAAATTATATACTAAGGCGCTGACTTTTACACTTTCAAAATAAAACTTCATTTATAAGGTGTTAGCTCTCTGGTGTTATGATTAATCCATGTCTCTCATACTTGTAACTGGAATATCAACATCAGGTAAGTCCACTATTGCGAAAGAATTAACCATACGAGGCTACGAAGCCTATGATACAGAGCATAATGGAATTAGTGCTTGGTATAACAAGCAGACCGGTGAACGAGTAGCAGGTTTCAATGAAATGCCTGAGCGTACTGAAGCATGGCTTAATCAACACGAATGGCTTATATCTAAAGATTGGGTCGCTAAGATGTCTGAGAAAGCAAAGAATAAGCCGATATTTTTATGTGGTGGTTCAGCCAATGAACCTGAAATTAGGGCTATGTGCCAAACCGTTATATGGCTCAAGACAAACGAAGAAACTATCCGCAAACGGGTTAATAATCCAAGAGACCACAACTATGGCACTAAGCCACACGAACTTACACTAGCTATTGAATCTAATAAAACGAAAAGAAGCTGAATACAGAGAATATGGAGCTATTATGGTTGACGCAACACAACCTATTGAAAACGTGGTTGATGAAATACTGACTAATGTTAATCACTAATGGATATTTATCATATTGTAGCGGAGTTCGAAAAGAAAATGCAGGATTCGGTTGCATTTAGATTGAGGCACGAACGTGAAGACCATAAAGAGTTGATGTTAAAAGCCCGCCAAGTAAGTAGTATTGACATTGCTAAATTCCTAGAACAGTATCGAAAATCAATAAATTACCCACAAGATAGGCTAGAAAAATTAGCCTATATTCTTATGGATATTAAACTTCAATTATATTTAATAGAGGTCGACCTAGGTGCAGATAACGACCTCATGTATAAAATAAGAGGTGAACCAGATAGTGTAGAGAAAGAAGCCCACACACAATTTATTCATCTATCGTTCGACCAAAGCCTAATTTTAAAAAGCAGAATATTATGGGAAAGAGTTATGAACTTTGTTTATTATCTTGAAACTGGTAAAGAGTTAGCTATAAAGAAGGGTAAGAAAGCAAAGTTCTTTAATTTTATCAATGATACCAGGTGGGAGTATTTAGAAGACTTTAAAGAGTACGTTGAATGGTTTGATAATAGATGGCGTACTCCCGAAGCTCACAAAGGTTCAAAGTTAAGAGCTAGGTTACTGAGCGGTACTATGGATAATGACGAAGTTAACAGAATACTTGGGCTTATAGGTATTGTTACTAATGCGTTCTACATTAATATGATGAACATTATTGATGATAAAGACCCTGCTTATCGTTTTTGGACTTATGGAATGAGTGAAGATAAGAAGTTATCACTTCCATCTGCAACCGAGCCTAAATCCTGAAAAGTCAAAAAGTCTCCTATATAGTAGTTGTACTTTTGAACTTTCAAATCGGTAGGTAGTTAGATAGGGGTAGTATCGCGAACTATCCCTTTTAACTTTCTATTAAACAGCCCGAATAAATCAGGATTTATATGTAGTGAGCAGGTGATGGGAGTAATCAGTGCTTATGATAGTACGATAGCGTAGGATTTCAGCT
>DAHVAE010000056.1 GCA_027314795.1 Candidatus Saccharimonadota bacterium | reverse complement strand
TCGCGCGCAAATGCTCCGTGTGTTTCTTCATCCGGCGATACCCGCCATACTGGTTCAACACCATCAAATGGTTCGTACTGATGACGGTAAGATGACTGGATCCCTCTCCTGACAGTTAAACCGTCAATTCTAAGTACAATACCGTCTACCAAGTTATCATAGTCTTTGACAACTTGTCCGGGATTAGATTCAAAGGCATCGTCAACAAAAAATACGAACTGTTGTACCTGTTCTGGTGTTTTTGATATTTCTGACATCACCCGCCACCTTATTTGCTTACATTATGCCCCCTTGCACCAACATATTTCAAGCTTGAAATAACCTCTTATTTTTAGTATTACATACTATTTACTATTACGTTTTGCTATGTAACTCTCTTTAATTAAAGCTAAACTTTTTATGCGACTACCATGTTAAAACTTAATGCTAAAATATGACTTTTAATGTAATATACAGAGTATGAAAGAAGGATTAAACCAGTAGAGTGAAGTCATAAAGGTTCAACCAGTACCAGAAAGTGCTAGCCAAATTGTAGCCGGCGCTATTGGTAAATTAGCTGAACCCAAATGCGTAGAGATTACTACGTCTGGCGACTCTTCGATACCACCTGAAGGCGGCTAACCATTATCTTTGTTTTTGGTTATTATAGCTCTACTGGCAAGAGAACTTATTTTTAGTGATCTGGCAGACTTTCTGGCGTTATTTATAACTCTAGCAAACTCCTTCTCGGTTTGCTTGTCGGCAACTCTCGCAATCGGTTCTGCTAGTAGAATTTGATTAGCGTTTTGTTTATCTAAGCTCTTTATTATACCGACAGCCGATGATGTTATTAAGTCATCACGCCAAGGAGCAGCCTCAGCGATGACTGTTAGGTGTGAGATATTATCATCGACGTCACTAGCGCTCATGACTGTTAATGGGCTAATTACAAGTGACGTGCCGATAGGGATGAGTTTGTTGGTTTGTTCAATGATCTTCTCGGCCGCCTTTTTGTCTGAAACGAACAACTCAATTGCTATAGGGTGGAAGCCTTTAGGCAGAACCTCCACCATTGTTATGTTTTGGTTAGCTACCCAAACATTTTCGCCACTAATCTTTCTAATCCTAGTTGAGCGCAAAGTTACTTGTTCTACTATCCCTTGAACAGCATTGGGCTGAATTGTGACTAAATCACCAACACCGTACCACTTTTCGGCAATCATCCCACCGCCTAGTGCTATGTCTCTAGATATCGGGCTAAAGAGATTGGTTAACAGTAGTATAACCAAAGCGCTAGCGCCGATTAAGGCAGTCAGTTGAGTCGGGTGGGTTAAATCCCACCATAAATATAGCCCAATAATCACAAACAGTGCTCTAAATAACGCCATAGCCAGGATGATAATAGTTTCCATCCTCCTGAGCCTGTTAACTCTCACAAGATTTTGGGTTCTATCGGTTCTGCGCCCAATGGCCGCACTAAACTTTAATAGCACTACCGACACGACCTTGCCGACAAGCCAAGCAATGAACATGACTACAATAAAAACTATTATTGAATGCCAGTTAAACACGTCGCTGCTAATCTTCGGTATTAGCTGGCTCGCTGACGTTGCACTGGCCGTAATTAGGTGTATGAAATTATGCATAACTATATCCCGCTCCGGAACAATGGTCTATTTTTACTAGTTATGACTTAGAATAAGCTGCAATGATTTCTACTATTAGTCAAATTAACTGCCCTGAATTTAAGCTCTACACCACGCTCATATTAACCTACTCATCATTAACTTTACCAAAAGCCACTCTTTTAAGGATCACGTCCTGCATATTAGCCATCAGAGCGGGCACTAAAGTAAATTCGCCGTACCTGTTATTCACTACGTCACTAGCTATGGCTAAGCTTTTTTGGTCATATTTAGTGCCGCTAAAGAGATTAAGCTGCCTATCTGCCTTAGCTAGCCTATCAACACTTATGGCCAGATGTTTAACTTTAGAGGTAATTGGCGCCACCTCAAGTAGCTTGACTGCCGCCCAGTAGATATCTTGGGTAGAGTAAAGCTCTCCAGTCTTTTGGCTTTTTGAATAATATGAACGGTCTTCAAGGAGTAAAGATAAATGGATGCCACTAGCTGAATAGTTAAGCTTCCTAAGCCGACGCCCAGTCTTCTCGGCTAGCTTCATGATTAGCCTCTTAAGCTCAAATAAATCATCAGTCTTCCGACTCAGGGCATACTGTTGGCCAAAGCTCTTACGGCCAAAATCAACATTATCTATTTCATGGCCACGAAGTCTTAAATGCCAATAGTAGCCAACAATACTCTTAAAAACTACGTGCTGCAGTTTAGTCAGGGGAGCATCTAGGAACTGCAGTGGGGTATATACGCCAGCCAGATTAAGCCTAGCCTGATAGCGGACATTAATTCCTGGCATATCTAGTAGTTCTATCTGGCCATATACCATCCGAAGATTATCTGCCGTAATGACAGTTAGGCCATCTGGCTTATTCATACCAGCAGCCAGCTTAGCTAGAAAGCGATTAGTACCAAAGCCAATATTAACGGTTACATAACTACCGAGTGCCGCCTTAACATCAGCCTTAAGCCTATAGCCAATCTCATCCAGTTCCAGGCCGGCTCTTACGGCCGGCGAGCCCCTAAAGTCCACTACGTACTCGTCAACAGACTTAGACACTACTTCGCTGGTATATTTTAGTAGCAGCCTTTTAAGCCTAGCGTGGGCATCAAAGTATTTATCCGGGTCAGGCATCATAACCATTAAGCCTGGATCAAGTTCTAAGCCCTCACGTACGCTTAAACCCAATTTGATCCCCTTGGCCTTAGCCTCATAGGATGAAGCTAGAATCATGCCGCCAGGCGTATCGTAAGCTGCCACCGCTACCGGTTTATGGCGGATCAGGGGATTGGCTTGCTGCTCCATCATCGCAAAGCAACTGTTAAGGTCGATATGCATGATTAGCGGTCTGGACCTATTAATTGGCATTTCCATCACTAATAACCTCGAGCGTCCAATGTAAGTTATCGGTATTAAAGTTCAACCTAAACCAATAAGTCCCAGTTTTATCTATAAACTCATAGATATGGTGCAAAACCTTACCGCTACTAATTTTATGGTGGTAGCCAATCTCGCCAACGTCATATTCTTCACCTCGCCAGCTCATAATATGTGGCAAAGCCATTCGCTTTTTAGCTGAATAGTACATAACCACACTAACTTCTTCATCTATTTTCTCGCGCATAATATCCTCTTCAATCTGATTTAAAATAATAAACAAACAAGGCTAAATAGTTTTAGCTTAGTAAAAGACAGCTAACCCTTTAGAGATTTAAAGGCTAACTTTTTTTAAAATCGAGAAGACTAATGTCTTCTTGAAGAAGATCCATCTCCTGTTTTAGAAGATGAATAAGATGAGGTGGTTTTGTTTGAGAACTTGCCCTAAATATAGGCAAATTAATTAACAGCTTGCGAGAAAGAAAATCAAAAATAGATTAGCTCACGCATTGCCATAAGTATTATACCAACCCAGTCTAGGACCTTACAATGTAGACAAAAAAGTCTAATCATTTTAAAATAAACCAATGACAAATCCAGAAAAGAGGCCGCAAGAACCTAGCACAGAAGCAGACAGCAATATTGCCAAGAGTATAGTCAAAGATTTGTTGGGTAATGGCTTTGGTGTTGAATACGGCGGTCTCCCGCCTAACGTTGGCATAAAGGGCGATCAACGTCACCTTGGCGACACCGTAATTATAACGTCCGATTCAGATTCTCCAGCTCAGACATTCTGGGACCATTATAAGGTAGCTGGTGGTGGCCTAACCCCAGATGCAGAACACCCAGAAGTTACTGACATCCAAGGCATAATGTCTGCAATAACCAGCCAAACTGCTGCCAGCAGGGTCTTAATAGACGTAACACCAAGAAACGCTGAACCAAGGTATAAGCAGGAGCCAATAGATCCCAACACAACTTCGTTAGAGGAATTAGCCCGAAGAAGAGTTCAAGTCTACCCCAAGCTGGCTCAAAGATACTGGGATGCTTTATCAGACGCCATGATGTGTAGTGCCGTACTAGCTATCATTGATGTTAAAGATGCTGCCTTTAAACAACGTAAAAGCCTCGTTGAGGCTGAAAGAATCAGAGAAGAAGCATACCAGATACGCCAAGCAGAAATTGAAGCATTATCTCAAGAAAGAGTAAGTCAA
>DAHVAE010000055.1 GCA_027314795.1 Candidatus Saccharimonadota bacterium | reverse complement strand
CAATATCTATGGAGTATTCTTCATTGAGCTGTTGCCATTGACGCTCAGCTATGCCTAAAGAATCATCTGGGTCTCGTTCGTGAATTAGTTTTAAATCATCTAACATATGCTTCTTTAGGGTTAATTATATATCATAAATTGACCAGGTCTATTTTATTGATTATGCTAAATTACATAACATAAGCGCTGCATATAAGGGGGGGTATGGATAGTCAAAATCAGGTTAATGTCAATGGTCTAAATACAATGCCGGCTGATGGTTTAGCTTCAGTAGGTAGTTTAGGTACTCCACCTCCATTTGATACACCGACTACTGTTAATCAAGTGGCTGCTGACCTGACAAGTTCGACCTCAGACCTCCAAGACATAAAGAATCAGGCCCTAGCACAATTGCAGCCAATGCTCAAATCGCTTAATCAGACTCCAGACGAACACTTTAAAACCTTAATGATGATGATTCAAGCTAGTGACAACCAAGAGCTAATTAAAGAAGCCTACGCCGCAGCTCAGCAAATAACTGACAATAACGCCAAAGCCCAAGCACTATTAGATATTATTAACGAGATAAACTACTTTACACACAAACAAGACTAACTACATCATCCCGCCCACCGAACCCATGTCAGGTGTGGCCTTTTCTTCTTTTGGAACATCGGCAATTAAAGCCCCCATAGTGCTAGCGGTAGCCGCAATCGACACAGCATTCTGTAATGCCTCTTTAGTTACACGAGTCGGATCAACAATACCGCTATTTTTTAAGTCAACTAGCTTACTGGGATTAATTACATCAACGCCCTGCCCTGCCTTAGCTGCTCTAACTTGCGGCAACCACTCATCAGCATTTAGCCCTGAGTTTTCCAATAAGATTCTAAACGGCTGTTCTAGTGCAAGTTTTAATATCTGAGCGCCAGCTGCATCTGAGTCATTGCCAGTTGTGTTAATTGTGCCGGCGAGGTTTACTAGCGTAACTCCGCCGCCCGGCACAATACCCTCATCCAGTGCTGCCTTGACTGCGGCTACCGCATCATCAACTCTAAACTTCTTCTCTTCAATTTCAGTTTCGGTAGCACCACCAACTTTAATGACTGCGACCTTACCGGAAAGTGCGGCTCGACGTTGCTCAAGGTTTTCTTTGTCATATTCGCTAGTTGCTTTTGATGCTTGGGTACTAATAAGGTCAATCCTGCGACTAATATCAGTCACCTTGCCTTCGCCTTCAATGATTGTTGTCTCGTCTTTAGAGACAATAATCTTTCTGGCCGATCCAACAACGCTCAAGTCGACATTTTCAAATGTCATACCTTGTTCTTCAGTAATTACCTGAGCGCCAGTTAAAATAGCAATGTCGTTTAAAATATCTTTTCGTTGATCGCCGAACTTAGGTGCCTTAATTGCAACTGTGTTAAAAACGCCTTTTAGTCGGTTTAAGACTAGCGTTGCAAGGGCTTCGCCTTCAACGTCCTCGGCAATTAAAACCAAATCTTTCTTACCAGCTTGAGCTAATTGCTCTAGTAGCGGCAGAAACTCTTGAATTGAGGTAATCTTCTTATCCGTAATAACAATTGCCGGTTTATCGTAGACGGCTTCCATTCGTGATGGATCGGTAACCATATAGGCGCTAACAAAACCGCGATCAAAGGTAAAGCCCTCAACTACTTCGCTCTCAAGAGACAGGCCCTGCCCTTCTTCAACGGTAACAACCCCATCTTTGCCAATCTTTTCAATGACATCAGCAATAAGTTTACCAATCTCACTATCACCAGCTGAGATAGTGGCAACTTCAGCTACCCGTTTCTTGTTGCCGATTATGTCCTCACTATAGCTACTAAGTTTATTTAGTACCTGATTGGCGGCAGCCTCTAAGCCTTTTCTAAGCTGCATTGGGTTATGCCCGGCAGCAATTAGTTTATTAGCTTCATTTAGCAAATGGTAAGTCAGAACCGTTACGGTTGTTGTGCCATCACCTGCAACATCATTCATTTTAGATGCTGCTTGTTTAATGAGTTCGGAACCAACTTTGTAGCCCAATGTTTCATCGTCTACGTCTTCAAGTTCGACTCCTTTAGCAACAGTTACGCCGTCGTGCGTTACCGTTGGACTACCATAACTTTTAGAAATAACTACGTTCCGGCCTTTTGGACCCATAGTTGTCTTGACTGCGTTATATAAAATCTCTGCGCCTGCTAAAACTCGCTTACGGGCATCTTCGTCATAAAATACTTTTTTTGCCATCAATAATTCTCCCTTTATTTAACAACTGCTAGAACGTCTTCTTCTTTAACTAAGGTATACTCAGTGCCATCAACCTTGACCTCAGTAGTCGAATAGCTTTTATGGACAACTCGATCACCAACTTTAACTTGCTTGACACCACTGCCGACTGCAACTACTTGAGCTGTCTTTGGTTTTTCGGCAGCATTATCTGGTAGATAAAGTCCGCTCGAAGTCTTGGATTGGGCCTCCTCAGCAACTGTAACAACATAATCTGCTAAGGGTTGGAGCGGTGAATTCATTTAAACCTCCTTAATTAAGCAACAATTTAGCACTCACTATATACGACTGCCAAAATTGCTGTCAAGCCTAAGACTCGTTTTATGCTAAACTGATTTAAAATGACAGATAGAAACTCGCCTATATCAATAATCAGTGTGCCACTTGATTTAGGTGCAGAAAACTTAGGCGTAGATAAAGGTCCTGAAGCCTTTAAAAAACAAGGCATAGTTTCAAAGTTAAGTGGTGTAGGGTTTGAAATTACCTTACTTAACGATATCTTTGTTAAGCCTCGCAACGAACTGGAAATCGGCAATCCCAAGCTAGCTTACTTAGATGAAATCATCCGGGTTAACGAAGAGGTCGCTAGTATGGTGGATGAACAGATTAAGAATAACCACCGTGTTCTAGTATTAGGTGGTGACCATTCAATTAACTTAGGGGCTATGTCAGGAGCCTCAGTAGCTTTAAATGGTGATATCGGCCTAATATATTTTGATGCCCATGGCGACATGAATACAGATGAAACAACCTTAACAGGCAATATTCACGGCATGCATTTAGCTTCACTGATGGGTTTTGGTGCTAAGTCTTTAACTGAAGTTTATAGACCGCAGGACAAACTAAACAAGCACAACCTCCTTCATATTGGTGGCAGTGATTTTGACGAAGCTGAATGGCAGCTGGTTAAAAAAGAACAGCTTAATTTGTTTAGCTTGTTTGACATCTTAACCAAAAGTCTTGGCCCGCTAATAAAAAAAATTGATGAACTGGCTGCTAGACTACCTAACATCTGGGTTAGCTTAGACCTTGATTCAATAGATCGCATTTATGCGCCGGCTGCCGCTATGCCCAATGCCAAAGGTCTGATGTACCGCGAGATAGCAACAATAACCGAATACATCGGTCAACATTGTAAGGTCATCGGTGTAGATATCGTGGAGTATAATCCCCTGCAAGATGAACAAAACAAAACGGCTGAGCTTGGCATTGAACTTGTAGCTAAACTACTCGGTAAAAACTACAGCTGGTACACTAATTATCTAGAGCATAACAAAGCCAAATCTTAAAATACTAGTTTCTTAATCTGTTAATAGCTTCTATGGCCGTTTCAGTATCGTTATGAACAATTCTAATAGTATCGGTATCCTCGTTATACACGTGCCCCAAAGACGGTTTAAAGCCTGGTTTGTTAGTAATGATAACAGTTTCCTCGCCTTTGCCAAGCAATAACACCATGTCGCCTGGTCTAGCTAAGCCCATAGCCTGATTTATTGCTTGCTTGCGGTCGTGTGTTAAAAATAAATCTTTACCCCTTTTTTTACCGGCTCGTTCGGCGCCTTTTGCGATAGCTTCAATGATTTGCAGGCCATCCTGATCACGATCATCTTCTTCCGTTAAAATGACAATGGCTGAATTTTTGGCTGCTACTTCACCAATTAACGGTCGCTTAGATTCGTCGCGTCGGCCGGCTGAACCAAAAACAGCGATAATCCGTCCCTTCACTATTGGCTTAACAGCAGTAAACACGGCCTTGAAAGTTTCTGGAGTAGTCGCATAATCAACGATAACGCCAAAGTCTTGGCCTTCACTAATAGCATTCATTCTGCCTTCAACACTCTTTAAGTTAGCTATACCCTGCTCTATTTGTTTTTTGGTTAAACCTGCACTCCTAGTTATGCCGATTGCCGCTAAACAGTTATATACGTTAAATAAGCCA
>DAHVAE010000054.1 GCA_027314795.1 Candidatus Saccharimonadota bacterium | reverse complement strand
TAGATGTAGTATTCCCGGTATTTGTAGTCGTACCGGGTGCTAAGTTAGGATTAAATGTCTCATTAACCATGTCGCATATTGTAGGCTAAATAGCTCGGATTTAATATAACTAACTCAAATAGATACCCACGGCTAAAGCCGTGGCACTGTTTTGGCGCGATTTTTGTATGACATACACTCCAAATTATAAAACAACAGACGATCTTCTCGCTAATATATCCAAGCCTGAAGTTTTGCGTTATCAAATTGATGCAAGCAATATTTTACCTGAGCGGGAAATTGAAATGCGCTATCACGCTATCAGACGCTCTAACGATTCATGGCATTATAATGGATGGCCTTTTGCCGACAGGAGAAACAGGAGCTTTACGTAATATTGGTGTGAATATTGAGTTGTTGATCAAAATGACCACGAGTTATATATTGGGCCTTGAGTTTTACGTTTTAAAGTCCGGGGTTACGCAGTTATTTGAATGGCTGAAGTTAAACGCGAGTATTCATCCAGTTATTGCGGCGGCCATTTTACATTTTCAATTCGTATCTATTCACCCCTTCAGCGACGGCAATGGACACACAACTCGTGTTTTAACTCAGCTGTATCTAGGCTTACGTGACTATGACTTTCGAGGTGCATTAGTGCTTGACTCATATTATCTATCCGAGAAACAGGAATATTATAATGCTCTCAACCAAGTACAAGACTATGTTTATGAATCTGCCGTAAAAGCTAACCTCGACCTCTGGATTAAGTATTTTTGCAGATGGATTTCTTCATCTGCTAAGATATTGGCAGCTGAGGTTTCGATACTGTCTAGTGTCTTGGGGGTAAAGCAAATTCCACGAAAAATAAACCAAGAAGTTGCGGATTTACTAAGCTGCACTAGACAATTTGGTGCAATTTCTCTTGCTGAGGATCAAGACATACTGCCAAATGTACCCCGCCGAACTTTGTTGCAACGTAAACTTAAGAGCTTTGCGGACGATGGATATCTAACAGTCTTAGGAAGCGGACCTAGCACTACTTATCATTGGCGAATAAGTTAAGACTGTAACTGCTTTGGGCCTTGATTTTACTAACCTACATAAGAAAGGATAGTATATAGCCATGAGTGTACTTAATGATATCAACCCTAGGTTAATAGCTTTTACTTATGAGCACTTCGGAGATTTTGGTCTACATGATCTGGCTGCTGAATTTCTAGGAGTAAAAATGCGTAAGCCACGAAAAGATGAGCAAGAAGAGCTGTTGGCAGACATTGCTCATGAAGAACCACTTTTTACGTCTTGGCTCTGGCATGATTATCGAATGAAAGACGGAGACAAATCAGTATTAGAGTTGTTTTATGAGAAGAAAGCAGGTCGGCTTATAGACAATGAAAAACGAAGGCTTCAACAGCTTATAAATAGTCAGGTATTCAGCCTGTTTAAAGTTGGTAGTGCTCGACCCGGTAATATCGAGTTAACGGATTTAGTTTCAGGTACTACCTATAACGTTCGTGAATACAGTCTAGCTAGTCAGGTTGAAACTGGTATGTGTATGCATTTACGTCTTTGTCAACAAGATGACCATTGGGAAATTATTGTACCAAACGGAATTTTACCTTTTAGGCTAGATGACTCTTTAATTGAACTAATCGAAAATAAATTGCCTAAAGATATGACAATTAAGGATTCATTTGCTTACCAACAGCTCTTGCAAGAATTAGGGTTCAAATCGTCTCCTGAAGCTGCGGAGCCTAAGGATTTATCAACTGCTCGTACTGAGTTTAAGGCTGCACTCAAGCGAACCGGCGTGGATAAGTACATAACCCTTGTGGGCGTTGAAAGGCTGATGTCAAAAGAGCTGAAGGACCGAAATGAAATTTTATCGCCCCCTTCTGCAATTCGCCTACTTGTTGGTTTGGTGGAGCCAGAAATGCACATACAGGCCAATGATATGATGACCGCAGCTACTGACTTATGGAATGCTTTAGGACCCAATAAAGAAATGAGCAAACTTCAAGCCAAGGGCTCTGCTCCAGACCTCCTCATTTCAGCATACAACCATTTTGGCTGGGGAGAATATGCCGATGCAGCCAGTGAGCATATAGCTAAAGGCATGGTAGAAGAAGCCATTAACGATTATGAACAATTATTTACTAGGCTACTGAGCGACAAGACAACAACGGCTAGCCTTTATAGGATACTAACTAATGCGGCTTCACTTTACTTAGCTGATGGTAACAGCCTTTTGGGGCCATACTTACTTAAGCAAGCTCTTGAGCTTTGTCCTGACTATGACTTTGCTCTTGAGCAAGATCAGCTATTGAAAGATGGCTATTATGATAATGCCATCAGCTCTAAAACCGCCTCGATTGTTGAACGCAATGGCACAACTAAGCCACTACTACTGGAAGAAACACGTAATTACTCCGATCAAGAGCTACTAAATGCGCTCGATCAAATCGGTGTTAATATAGAGCCAAGTAAATTGCCCAAACTCATAGCTAAGACCAAAAGTACTGACCAAGTACTATTTAAAATCTTTAAGTTAAATAAAGACGACCCTAGTATAGACGATGCTGATGCACTTATAGACGCAGCTAGAGAGCGGTGGGCAGAAGACGTTGTTTGGCCGGATACGCTCCATGAGTATGCATTAGAACTGGATGATGCCGTGTTTCCCGAATCGGCTGATGGCAGCATTAAAAAACCCAACTCCAAGAGGGCAGACAAAGCTCTTAGCAAATTCCTTGAAAGTCTTAACCATGCCAATAAGCCATTAATTAAGGCCTGGATGAACGACACGATTGACTACGCCGATCATAGGCAGAATATTGTCTATGCCACATTAACTATTGACCGTAGTCTAAATCCAGCTATTTACAAAAAGTGCCGACAACTTTGTCATCAATTATTATTAGCCACCAAGGATCAAATATTTAGCGTACCAGATATTTTAGCAAAAGCTCGTGTAGGTAAAAGTGTCAGGAGCGATATAACGCGGCTGGCAGCTAGTCAGCCAATGGATCATATAGGTTTACAGATAATTGCTGACGAACTGTCTACTCTAAATACCAAAGCAGCTATTTTCGCCTACGATCTTGGGCTCGAAGCTCTGGATAAACGTGTACAAAATAGTATTTGGGAAAATCCACCATATGATTACGAAATACTCGGAGGGCATTATGAATATATTTTTGGGCAACTAGAAGATGTCTACATAAGAACTGTTAATATAGCTAAATCCAAACAGGTGAATAAACTTTACGAGAACGTTGTTGATGACGATAGATTATGGCATACACCAAGATTAGATAAGCTAAACGCGTTTGTAGATAACATGGCTATGTTCGCGGAAAAAGACAATCCAATTATCGCCTATCTGGAGTGGTTTAAAACTCTTGGTATTAGCCTTGCTCAAGGTGATGGCCATGAAACTAGGCTAACGCCTCCACGTTCAACGTTAACTGGTCAAAAAATTGGGCGAAATGAACCTTGCCCATGTGGTGCCACTAAATCTGACGGTGGTCCTATTAAATACAAACATTGCCACGGAGCTATTAAAAACTAACGATATGAAAACGCTACAAAGATTAGCAGACCGCTCAATCTGGTTTTTTCTTCATTCTTAAAGCATCACGATCTAGAACCTTTTCAGTTTACGTCTGCTAGGTTTTTAAACTAATTTCTTGAAGTTGTATACGATCCGCCTAACTAAGCCAAAAATTAAAATTGTCAGATTTAACTTAACAGTTATTTGTCAAAGTAAGTATAATGTAATTACTATGAAAGCAGCAATTATTAGTATAGGTAACTCAAAAGGCGTTCGTATCCCAAAACCTTTATTAGAAGAAAGTGGTTTGATTGACAATGTAGAAATTAAACTCGTAAAAGATGGTCTAAAAATTACTCCAGTCAAAAAGAAACAGCCCAAAATTAGTGATACTTTGCTTATGAGTCAACAGGCTCTTGCAAAAGAATGGGATACGCCAGAGGAAGATGAGGCATGGGCATTTTTGCAGTAGGAGATGTGGTTATATTGCCCTTTCCGTTCTCAGATTTATCTAGTCAAAAACTGCGCCCTGCAGTAGTAGTTGCTAAGGCAGACTTTAACGATCTAATATTCTGCCAGATTACATCAAAAGACCGTTCTGAAAATGGTGCAATAAAATTAACCCTCGATAACTTTGATAGCGGCAGGCTTAGTTCAATAAGTTACGCAAGACCAGATAAGCTTTTTACTGGA
>DAHVAE010000053.1 GCA_027314795.1 Candidatus Saccharimonadota bacterium | reverse complement strand
AGACGAAACTTCATGAAAAGACTATCTACGAATAAAAAATGGTTAGGTATAGTCATGATTTGTCTAGGCCTATATGGTGCTTTGGTTTTTGCTAACCCTACCGCTAATCAATGTCCGTACTCGACAGTTAATCTAATGTTCATCATATTTATAGTTTTGGCAGTCATACTTATTAGCATTTTTGTAAGTCGACAGGTTAGCAGTGGCCTTGTATTTTTAGTATCACACTGGCAAGCCTGGGCACTATTTATTAGTAGTATCGTATCAATTATCATGATGCAAAATACCTATGCCTCGGGGCCAGTAGCTGTATCTCAACCGACTATGGAAATTGTTGAGCCTATTGCAGGGCTGGCTTTGGGTATTATTATTTTTGGTGATAGTGTTAACTTAAGCAGCGGTAACTTATTGCTCGCACTGGTAAGTGGAGCTATAGCCTGCGTCGGCAGTCGTTCAAAAAGGTTACAGGCTCAAAAACTTTAACTTAGATATATAACATGGTAGATAGCTCAAGTAAAAAGTATTTATTGGTAATCGGCCCACTGAAGGCCAGTGTACTAAGAGCAGTTGGTTTAATACTTAGGAGTAACTTCTACTCAGAGCTCGAGTTGGTTGTATTAGCTAGAGAAATTAACTCAAGCCAAAAGTTAATAGATGAGCATAAACCAAAGTATCAAGTCAGCCTTATTAAATGCCAGTTTAGTGATCCGGAGTTAGACAGTTTACTTCAGCCGTATAAGACTAAGACTATAGGCGTCAGCTGCCGCAGTGATAAAGATATTCAAGATTTACGTCGAGTAGTAAAGCATCTACCGAAGTCCGTTTTTGTTGCCAACGAAGAATCGCTAACAATTGCTACGAATAAAAAGCTAATGCGTCAAGCTTTTCATAGTTATGCTCCTTCAATCACACCGAAATATATGAAAGCATCGAATGTGATAGCCGAAACTATAATCGAAGCCGAGAAGAATATTGGTTACCCGCTAATAGTTAAACCGACGAATTTAGCATCTAGTTTGTTGATACAATCTTGTGATAATCGTACTGAACTTGAAGTGGCTTTAGATAATATCTTTAAACTTATTGATATTATTTATAAACAAGAAGAAAGGTACGATTCGCCAGAAGTAATTATTGAAGAATATCTAGAGGGTGACTTTTATTCAATAGATGCTTACTGCTTATCAAAGAACGAGATTTATTGCTGTCCGCCAGTTTCATACATACCCGCGAAACAAATAGGCATTGATGATTTCTTTCTGTTTAAACGTTCTATGCCAACATCATTAAGCAGATCTCAAATAGCAGCAGCTAATAAAGTATGCCAATTAGCAACAAAAGCTGTCGGGCTTGAGTATGCTTCTGCCCATATTGAACTCGTACTTACCGAAAAGGGCTGGCGAGTTATTGAACTTGGTCCAAGATTGGGCCGTTTTAGAAACAAGATGTATTCACTGGCGTATGGCATTGATCATTCCCTCAATGATATTAAACTGCATCTTGGCATAAAGCCTTCAATACCAACCAAACTAATAAGCTACACAGCAGCTTACAGTTTTTATCCGTTTCAAAAAGGCAAACTAATTGGGATAAAAGGCTTAGCAGACATAGTTCGTAACTATCGAGAAGTTAAATGGCATCAGCTTTATTCCAAGCCAGGAGATAACGTAAAATTTGCCAAACAAGGTGGACACGCACTTGCAGAGTTAATAATAGCCTCCAAGGATGAGCGGGCTTTTAATAAGCTCTCTAAGAACATTGAGGCTAATGTATACGCTGAAATTTATACTCAGAAATAAACCTTTTTTTCGAAATAACACTTACCTGATTTTAGATTCATTGCTAAGACGCTTAGTAAGATCTTGTTACCATTGATGGATACTAAACCGACGCCGACCTTTGGTCTTTCTTGATTCATTATCTGCATATTATTAAAGTACTTCAGCTGTTTTTAAAGTTAATTGAGAAAAATACGAGCATTAAGCTACAATAATATGGTGATTAAAGCTGAACGCCTGACCAAAAAGTATGGTAAGAAACTTGCCGTTAACAATATATCCTTCCAAGTTGAAACTGGAAAAGTAACTGGTTTCTTGGGCCCTAACGGAGCTGGTAAATCTACTACTCTAAGAATGATGTTAGGCTTAGCTAACGGCCAAGGGACTGTCTTATATAACGGGAAAAGGCTCAGTGAATATAAACAGCCATCTGAAATGGTTGGGATATTGCTTGAGGCAAAGGCTTTTCACCCTACACGATCTGCCCGAAATCATTTGAAAATTTTAGCGACAGAAGGTAATGTACCGCTTTCCAGAGTTGACGAAGTACTAGATATTGTTGGGCTTAAGAGTGAAGCTAAAAAGGGCCCTGGTAAATTCTCACTTGGTATGAGTCAACGACTAGGTTTGGCTGCAGCTTTGCTTGCTAAGCCAAAGTACCTACTGCTTGATGAGCCGGCAAATGGCTTAGACCCTGAGGGGATAGTCTGGCTAAGAGAGTTTCTAAAGTCTTACGCAGATGATGATCACGGCGTCTTTGTTTCATCGCATTTACTTAGTGAAATGTCGCGGTTAGCAGATAACCTAGTCGTAATAGGTAAAGGTAAACTGCTGGCAGATACCTCTATGAGAGAGTTTATTGCTGGTAATGTAGGTACTTCCGTATACGTGCGGGTGTCTGACATAGATAAGTTAGAGAAACTACTTGAAAAACAAAAGATAAATTATAAGAAGGTAAATAGCGGACTAGAGCTCTTTGGTGTTAAGACAGATAAAGTTGGTAAGCTAGCATACGAAAACAAGCTGACTGTGCTTGAGCTGACTACTAGGACAGCTTCTTTAGAAGAGGCCTTTTTAGAAGTTACGGCCGGAAGCGAAGAATATACCCCAAAAGAGGTCAGTAAATGATTAATGAACTAAAGGCAGAACTAAAGAAGATCTTTACTATCCGTTCAACATATATAATTTTTGCTATTATGCTGATCCTCTTGGTCTTTTTTGGATTTTACGTTGGCGGTTGGCATAGCCAAAAGATAGATCTATTAGACCCCACCAGGTTATATCGGATCACTCAGCAAGCTACTAGTTTCTTGTCGATATTTACTGCCCTAATTGGACTGCTTTTAATTACCCATGAATTTAGATATAACCTAGCTTCTTACTCTTTATCTCTGAGTAGAAGTCGGAGTAAAGTTCTAGCTGCTAAGATAATCGTTATTTCCGTACTGGCCCTTGTTGTTACCGGTATTTTGGTCGTAGCTGCACCGCTGTTAGCCGATTGGGGTATACATGCCAATCATTTGAAGCTAGTCCCTCAGCACTATTATTACTGGGGTATTGCCTGGAAGGGTCTAATATATGGATGGGGTTACGGCATGGCTGGACTGGTAATCGGTACCTTGCTTAGAAACCAGATTGGGGCAATTATTACCCTCTTTATAGTCCCCCACACAGTTGAGGGTCTGCTTAGCATTTGGCTCAAGAACAACACAGTTTATCTGCCCTTCACCTCATTAGACACAGTACTTGGAGTTAATGAATCTGCAGCTAACTCTGGGCCAATTATTACACCTGTTCACGCTTTATTGGTTTTCCTAGCGTATCTTGTTGGTGCTTGGATAATTGCCTGGTATCTTTTCATGAGGCGAGATGCAGCTTAGTTCGTCGGCTATTCATGCTTGCAACTAGGCTTTAGAAAAGTAAATCTTGAAACAATAATTACAGAAATACAGTTCGTGGAGGTCCAGCAAGGCAATAAGTTATATATTTTCGTTGATGAGCTAATGAGATGGAGAGGGTTACTAGATAATACTTGGCAGAAGTTCAGATAGAGCTATTTTTATTTGTGTAACTTGCTTTTGTTTTCTCAAATCTGCTTCAGCTAAATATTCATCACTTAAATTGTGGTGCTCTTCTATTAAGTTATCGCCAACGTATAGAGAAGCAGAGCAGAGTACTTTAAAATGATTAGATACAGCAAATACTGTTGAAGACTCCATCTCTACTCCAAAGTAGCCTTCATTTGACCACTGTTTAATATCCTCTAGTGTTTCGCCAATCATCGCTTGGCATGTAATTATTGGTCCCCTCCAAACCTTTTCTCCTTTGCTTTCAAGCTTGCTTGCGATTTTGTCACTTATTTTTGTGTCTGGATATTGAATGGGACTTTCTCGATTATAAATCCTTACAGAACTCTCATCGCCATAACTACTTTCTGGAACGATAAAGTCGCCTTGTTTAATGCCAGGTTTTAATCCTCCACAAGAACCAAGTAATATGTTTTTCTTTGAACCAAACAAGCAGGCCCAATGCACATACTCGCTTATCCACGCACCACCATATCCTATAGCAAACCAAATGTTTTTATTGCCAATTTTTAATTCTTTAGCAAATCTTAGAAAGGGGTCTGGTAAATCACTTATCTCAGCTCTAAGTTTCATGTCAGCAAGAGCTTCTTTGAGTTGCGCTAATACTCTGTCTTCATACAGAGTTCCATAGCAAAGCATAGCATCTACTCTATAGTCAGGCATAAATCCTAAGCGTCGTCTATATTGCTCGGCGGATATACTTCGATACATTTTTTAAGTATAGCAATGATTTTTTGCCCTGAGACAAATTACAAGAAAACCCAACGCAATTTATTGCAGATGTTTAGGGCACTTTATTAGTTAAACCTTTGTCAAATGCCTGTCTTCAATAA
>DAHVAE010000052.1 GCA_027314795.1 Candidatus Saccharimonadota bacterium | reverse complement strand
GTCTATAGCACGAAATTTCTCAGCATCTTCAATGCTTCGGGAGTGCTCTGTTCTAGTTTGCAATGCTTCTGACATGTTTTTATTTTAGTACCTAACAGATTACATAATAGCATAAGTTTGACATTTATACAATACTTATTGCATAGAATGGCGTTGTTGAAGAATTCACTCTCAAGCACTATGCTTGAAGTATGAAAGATAAAACAAAAACAGATAAAAAGACTACTCTTACGAAAAAGAGGTACAAAGTTACTAATTGGAATGGATATTCACTCAGCGATAACGCTGAATACCGGCTAGACGTTACTTCCAAGAAGGAGCAATACAGCTCACGAGAACATTTTGAACGAGACATGTTTGTTTTTCCTGCTTAACTCTTTCAGGGCTAACGCCCTGTTACAAGTATGCAGGATCGAGACTCAAAGTGCGAAACTCGTGGACAAAAAAACCCGAGGTCTCAATATATAAGAGCTTCAAGAAGTAGTTGGCGGAAAATGGAGAATTAACAAAATTGTTGGATTGTCACAATAAAGTCTACCAATTATATATATACTAGTTGACTTTAATCTACTCGTTTGATAAAATTAAATCATGATTTACGAAAGAACTCTTCAGAAAACAATCGAGAAGCACCTTTATAACGGCAGGATTATCGTGCTATACGGAGCTCGACAAGTAGGAAAAACTACCCTTAGCCAGACAATCTTGACGAACTCAAATAAAAAAAGCCGTTACTTAAGTGGAGATAATCCGAGTGTTGTCGCTAATTTGACCAACCGAAATGCTGAAGAACTAAAGAATTTCATTGGGGATTTTGAGCTGGTAGTTCTCGATGAAGCTCAAAGAATTGAGAATATCGGAATTACTTTAAAACTCCTTGTTGATAACTATCCTGATATGCAGATTATTGCCACAGGTAGTTCAAGCTTTGACTTAGCAAATAAAATTAGTGAACCCTTAACTGGCAGGTCTTGGGTATTTCATTTACAGCCACTCTCATTTTTAGAAATTACAGGCACGGATAGAACAATCGCTACTCAAACCATGGAGCGCATGCTTATTTTTGGGTCTTATCCTGGCATTTGGAGTATATCAGATACTGACGCAGCTAACGCCCTGACTGAGCTTAGCTCTAACTACCTATTCAAGGACTTATTGGAATATGAAACGCTGAAGAAGTCTCCTCTTCTAACCAAACTACTGCAAGCCTTGGCACTGCAAGTTGGTAATGAAGTGAGCTTAAGAGAACTCTCCAACCTGATGGAGGTAGACATCAAGACTGTTGAAAGGTATATCTTCTTACTTGAACAGACATTTGTTATTTATCGTCTGCCTGCCTTGAAAAGAAATCCTCGTAACGAAGTTGGCAAACTAAGAAAAATATACTTTACTGATCTTGGCTTGCGTAATGCTCTAATTAGGAATTTCAATGAGCTTAATTTACGTAATGATGTTGGTGCACTATGGGAAAACTTCTGTGTCAATGAAAGAATTAAAATCAATGATTATGCCGAGTATCGACCAAACTACTATTTCTGGCGCAGCTATAGCCAAAAAGAGGTTGATCTTGTAGAAGAGTATGGCGGTTGGATGTATGCATTCGAGTTTAAGTGGAAAAGTGGACGAGCAAAGTTACCTAGTGAATTTAAGAAGCTTTATCCTAAAAATCAATTCGGTGAAGTTAATAGTACTAACTTTGTCGATTCGTTATATACGCAGGATCTCCAGACATGAATGTCTCATGCGGTTTAGTTGGTTTACCTAATGTAGGTAAAACTACGGTATACAACTGCTTAACTAGAGGCGGAGCTTTAGTTGCTAATTACCCATTTGCCACCATCAATCCTAACATTGGAGTGGTTGAAGTTGCCGATAAGCGTTTAACGGCTCTAGCTAAAATCTATGATTCAGACAAAATTGTTCCTGCTACGTTAAGCATTACAGATATAGCGGGGTTGGTAGCTGGTGCTAGCCATGGTGAAGGTTTAGGTAACCAGTTTTTAAGTCATATCCGTTCATGCAAAGCGATAGTTCAGGTAGTAAGAGCATTTGAAGATAGTTCTGTTACTCATGTTGGTGGTAACCATGACCCAAAAAAAGATATTGATACTATCAACACGGAACTAGTGCTAGCAGACTTAGAGACAATTAATAAACGACTGCCTAGGCTAGAAAAAGAAGCTAAAGCTAACTCTAAACTATCTAGCTTGGTAAATAAACATATTGAAGCAAAGAAAATACTAGACTCAAATAAACCATTATGGAGTGTTGATACAGATTATAACGATTTAAATGACCTTCAGCTACTAACTATGAAGCCGGTTGTTTATCTATTTAACTTAGGAGAGAAAGATTTAGATAATAGTGAACTAAAAAAAGAACTAGCGGATCTAGTATCACCAGCCGAGGTCTTATTTATTTGCGCAAAACTTGAAACTGAACTTAATGAGCTAGATGAAAGTGACCGCAAAGAACTACTTTTAAGCTACGGCCAGGAACAGTCTGCCCTATCTCAACTCACTAAAGAGCTATATAAGCTACTAGGGTTACAGAGTTTTTTAACAGCAGGCAAAAAAGAAGTCAGGGCTTGGACCATTAAACAAGGTTCAACTGCCCCCCAAGCAGCTGGTGCTATACATTCTGATTTTGAAAAAGGTTTTATAGCTGCCGAAGTAGTTAGTTATTCTGACTTAATTAATTCCGGATCTTTAGTTACGGCAAGGTCTGCCGGCAAAGTTAGGACAGAAGGCCGAACTTACATTGTCAAAGATGACGATGTTATTGAGTTTAGGTTTAATGTCTCGAAGTAATTAAGCCGAGAATGCTGATTGCCTCTTTTTGAGAGTCAAGATTAGCGGTAGTTTAGAATAAGCTATTCTTAATGGGTTCATGTCATAAACGGTGTCTTCGTCATGATCTAACGGCAATGACCTAGAGTTATCTACTGTAACCATAGTTTTAACTGGATTGGTTTCAGCATCAGATTGGTATTTACCAAATATTTCTTTAATACCTTCTTCATACAACTCTGAAGACGATATGCCGGTTACCATGCGGGAAAGATCGGCTTTGGCATGTTTGCTTTCATTAACAATAACTTGTGGTGATAGTTCTGTACTTTGTGATTTCAGTTGCTCAGGTTGCGCCCAATTTGATGTTGGCAGACTAGGTTCATGTTGACGTCTTAATGATTGGTGCTGTTCATATTGACTTAATAAATAAGCACGGAGCTGTTGGTCCATTTCTTTAATATTGCCTTCACTTCTTGCTTTTTCAGCCTCTTCAATGCGTTTTAGTTCAGCCATTCGGTGCTGAACGTGACTAATAAACTTACGCAGTCTAGGTTGGTTATAGCTTCTAAATACCATGCTCTTTAAACCAGCAGTAGTTATACAGATACTGGCGTTATACATCCGGTGCGAATAATCTATCTGGCTAATTGTATCGAACCTAATATCTTCAATTGTTAAGAAATTAAACGGTTTCTTATCTATTAAAAGTACCCGGACGTTTGTAGCAGTCAGTAGCGCAAAACCGTTTTCATACCAGCCGTTGACACATTCGAATATCTCTTCTTCAGGTAACAGTATTGCAGCTAATTCCTCAGTCTCTGGTCGGTTCCAACCTCTTTTATAACTAATCCTCCTAAGTTGATCCTCGACCGATTTGGAGCTTACCATATTGCCTCCTTATGCATAAATGTTACTCTCAACAGCTTACTCTTTGCTGTAACATGGATTACTGAGCAAGTGGTACTTTTATCACAGAAACCGTATAACTGTTGGGTACTACTGGACACTAAAAGACAACTAGTACATAATAAACATATGTTGGCTAACGCCTCACAATCAGCCAAATTGGTGGATCTGTTTCATGTTTCTGGCTTAAAACAAACATTTAAAAAAAGAGATTATATTATACGTCCAGGTGAAACTCCATCTGGCGTTTACTATATTGATGAAGGTTTAGTTAAGGCTTATGACATCACCAAGTATAACGAAGAGAACCTTCTTATCATTCGAAAAGAGCACGAGATCTTCCCTTTAATATGGGCTATAACTGGTCAAGAACGGCATGTAATTTATCAATCACTGGCAAACACTACGACCTGGCGAATAAGTCGAGATCAATTACTGATGGCCGTTTCTAAAGACCCCTCTAGTATGACGCCTCTGCTTGATATGACAATTGAGATGTATCGACTCCATAGCGAACGCATACTTAATTTAGAATATCGTACAGTCAGAGAGCGAATTATCTCATTTCTATTAACTATGTCTCAACGGTTTTCTGTTAAACAAACTGGGGCTGGGGTAATGATTAATGTGCCTTTAAGACACCAGGATATAGCTAGCTCAATTAACGCTTCTAGGGAAACAACCAGTCGAGAGCTAGCTCATTTAGAGCGTAAGGGTCTAATAACATCAAAGCAATCATTTATCGTCTTAAAGGATATTGAAGCCCTAAGGCATTATTTACACTAATTTATTTCCAGTTAAGAATATTGGTGTTTATTATCTTTGTTATATCGTCATGTTTGGGTACATCTTGAATGTCGTAATAATGATTAACATCGGCAAAGTCTTCAACCACGCTCAAACAGTAAATCTCATCAGCAAAAATATGCATCCAGTCAACAGCCCTTACGCTTGCTACTGGTGAGGCTACAATAATCTTTTCGTATCTGATCGACTTTACAAACGTTCTGGCCAGCTCGAGTTTAAAACTGTTACTAATACCATCTGAGGCTAAAATAACATTGTTGCCAGCTAGAATATTCCTGTCAACTACACC
>DAHVAE010000051.1 GCA_027314795.1 Candidatus Saccharimonadota bacterium | reverse complement strand
TTTGTACTCAATCGTACCTAGATAGTTAAGCTCACCTATGGATAGTTGATGAGATTCAAAGTCTATTTTGGATAATGACTCTTGGTCTGTGATGCTTTGCATGAATTGCTTTATGATTTCTTCGTCATATTCTAGACCTAGACCCTCGAATAGTTGTACGCATAGTTCTTCTAGCCTTCCCTCTACCACTTCTGTTTCTTCGCTAGTAGCTTCTTCTGGTAATTGTTGACTTGCTTTTAATGCATCGCTTAATTCTTTAATAACATTTTTGGTGGCTTCAACTTGTTCTGGTTCAAGTGATTCTATGTAAAAGTTAAAATCTTTTTCAAAACCCTCAATTATTATTGCTTCAGGGTCATTGACTATCCCTGTTTCAATTGCAGGCATCACGGTCTGAAAAGGCTGGGCATTCTTTACTTCTGCGTTGTCTATCTCTTCTAATTGGGCGACTCCAGTAACAGCGAGCATGTGAACCAATAACTCCCACGTATATTCGGCCTCAGGTCGTTGGCTGCCTTCCTCTATGTTAGCCGGGGAGGATGTATCAACCCCTACTTCTATACTGTCAGCCGTAAGATGAGTATCATCGAACAAAGATGCTTCAGGCTGTTCAAAAGCCTTTAATTGAGTGGCGGCTTTTAAACTATCAATAGCAGCACCTGCAGCTGCTTCTTCGTCCGCCATTGATATAGATTCAGGAATTATTTGTGGCATTACGTCTAATCTATCGGGTACTGTCTTAATAATGTCTATGGGCTGAACCCCTTGTGGTAATTCCAGTTTAACTAAGGTGTCTTCTACAACACCTGGGAGTTCTTCGGCTACCCGTGCTTGAGCTGCTTCAACCAATTTGTTATATGCTTCAGCTTGTCGTATTGCCCTAGCGTTCTTACTTGCTTCAATCTGACTTAATATGTCTGCTTTAGGCCATGGTACTTGTATCTCAGCGTCTTTTACTGTAATTGGCTTTACTTTATTAGATACTGGTTCTGCAGTTTTCTCGTTTTTTGTTTTTTGTATCTGATCAGTTTTTAGGGCTTCGGCCTTATGGGGTATTTCGGGCTTATCTACTTTTTTTAGTCTACTTTCATCAACTCTTAACACATTACCCTTTTCGTCACGTTGCGTAAACAGGCTAATGGCAGTACTAATTGCTTCGCTAGGGTCCCTACCAGCACTAACCGCATCTTTGGCAACACTAATAATTGAGTCTTTCAAAGCAGAATGGCCTTCCATGCCCACTATTTCTGCTACTGTACCATTACACTCTGGCCTAGGTCCCATTACTCTTATTCCAGACACATCGTACCCAACGCCGAGTTCAATAAGCACAGCAGCACCAATATGCATGGGGTCCTGAAGTTCAACTTTTGGTGCTTCTTGGATTGCTGCCGGGAATTCTTCTCGCGACATGTATTTATCATAAGCAGAATAGTTATAAAAGTCTAGGCGTTGTAGCCATTAAGATCTCCTGCTTAGCCTCGATCTTACAGATCTAAAGAAATGGTGACCCTACGCCCCTCGGTTTATAGCCGAATAGTAGATGAAATTATAGATGGAACGGGGTATTAGGGAGTCAACAAGTATTGCAGTGTGTGTTATCATAATTATGATAACTATGATAACTATGAAAGGATTCGCCTTATGCTAAGTATTAGACCCATATCAGACTTAAGGAACCGCTTCTCGGAAGTTGAAGAGGAAATAAACAAAAAAAGTAAACCCATTATCTTTACTACCAATGGACAAGCCTCTATGGTAACTATGAGTTTTGATAAATTCAGTAAAATGGCACACCTAGACTATATTGAGCGTGCTCTTGATGAAGCTGACTCTTACGCAAAAAGGCATTCAGAAAACCTAACGCATAAAGATGTGTTCTCTAAAATTAACGCAAAAGTAAATGGCTAGATTTGATCTTCGTTACTCTACGCTTTTCTATGAGGATTTAGATAAGATTAAAGACTATCTGTTATTTGAGCTTAAAAACAAGCAAGCAGTAAAAACATTGTTAAATAATACTGAGGCTGCCATAAAAAAACGTCTCGCAAATCCACTAAGTCCAGCGTCTTATCGGTCAATCAGCAGCCGACCAAACCCATATCGCAGAATTCTGGTGGGCAACTACATCATATTCTATGTTGTCGTAGGTAACGTTATGATAATTAGGCGCATGCTGTATGGGCGCAGAGACCTAGACAGAATACTTTAGCAGCCTATTATACGTAACAGAATCGAACTATTTAACAGATGGGGTTTGTGTGAGCGATGTTAGGCTTAGAATTTTATAACCAATTCTTATCTGTAATTCTCTCTTGGTGACCCTAAGGGGTCCGATTTATAAGAGTTTGGCTAATGAAATCCTTCGCTGGAATAACGCATTAAATAGTCTGGGCTTCGTGTTAAATTGCAGTTAGCCTCTGTATACATCTTTCCTGTGTTTAATGCTAATAACTTGAAGTATGTTGCCCTCTATATCAAAAACTATACGATAATGACCTACACGAAATCTATAACTACCGATGCTTGAATGTACTAGTTGTCTTGAATAAACCAAAGGGTCTTCCTGGTCAATGAAGAATTGAAGTTTTTTTGCAATTCTTTTACGAGTAGTTTGGTCAAGTTTACCTAAATCTTTTTTACCGCTACTCGCAAATACTATGCGGTATTGGCTCATTTATAGTACGTCTCCAAAAACCTCGTCGAACGTATAAACATCGCCATTCTTTATTTCGTCACGAGCCTTAGATATAGAGGCAATATACTCACTGTCATTTAACAGCAATAGGTCTTCTAGTAAATCGTCGTCAATAATGACTTTGCCAGTAAGTTTCCCCCTACTTTTAATGAACACAATGTCGTCTTTGCCTACAGCATTAATAGTAGCTGATAGATTATTACGCAAATCAGTGGTATCTATTGTCTTAGTACTCATATTATTATCCTTATATGACATTTCTATTGTACAGTTTGTTGTACTTCTATGTCAATTACGTGTCATCTAAAAACCTCGCGAGAACTTGCGTCCAAACGAGGTGCAATAATTAAACTATATCAAAGTTGACATACTAGTTAATATATTAATTTGATGATTATAAATGGTTCCCTTAATTATGACTAGGAGACTGTCGGATAGAATCACACTCTTACGCTGTTTCCAATTCAAACCAAATTATCTTAACTAATGTGTCGGGGTTGACTGGCACTTTGTAATATTTAGTGTACTGGGCATACATCTCTTCATCATTATTATATTTTTTGTGACCTTGTTTATCGCTATCATTCAAATCACCGAATCGTTTTTCTATTACTTTTGTAATTTTAGCTTTGGCAAATGGCTTATTCGTTACGAATACTTGAAGCTCTATTTTATCTCCAATACTTAAATCTTTATCATCAAATAGTCGCCATGTAGAATCTTTCTCGCCAGCAAGAACAAGCGGGACTAAATAATCTCGAAACTTGAGTACTTTCATAGATAAATAGTATCAAAGAGCAAAAGAGAATCGAACTATTTAACAGATAGGGTTTGTGTGAGCGATGTTAGGCTTAGAATTTTATAACCAATTCTTATCTGTAATTCTCTCTTGGTGACCCTAAGGGGTCCGATTTATAACAAAATCACCAGTGAAATTATTAGATGGAATGAAGTCATAAAAATGACTCGTTTATTGCCTGAGTATTAGGCCAACTGAGCTACAATGGCATCTACAGATTGCTGTACCTGCGTTAGTGGCCGTGAACTATCAATATGATAGTCCGCCATCTCCATCACTGTTAGTGTACCCTGAACATACGGGTCAGCATTGCGCAATTCTAGCTCCTCATCACTTAAAAAGTCTTCGTAACTTGTCTTATCTAATGCACTTTTTCTCTGAATTGCTCGCTCGAAGCGTATTTGAGGAGGGCAATGTAGGGCAACGATTTTTGAACCATACGAGCGCAATCTTTCAGCGTGTGCCGGTACTCGTATGCCATCAACGCATACTAAGTCTGAAGGAGTTTCAATAATTGCATCAGATATGGCAAATTGCCCAAGCTCGGCCAAAAGTTGAGTATGTGCAAGTTTGTAGTCTAGACGCTTGCTTAGGGATATTCCCCTGGGCTTGGCGTATGCCCGGATTAGGTCACTTACGAGCACAGTAGCAAAACCATACTCTTCGACTAGGTATTTACAGACTTCGGTTTTACCTGCCCCAGGCTGTCCGGTCACTTGCAGAATAGTACGTGCTGACATTAGCTCTACTATACCATATTTCTACTAATATAACAACCTTACTTTGTTATTGAGATAGCTAAGCATAATCGAACTATTTAACATATAGGGATTAGCTACAATTACTTGAATGATAAAGTTTATACGAAATTCTTATCTGTAATATTCCTATGGTGAACCACCTACAATCGAATTGGAACCATATTTTATCCGACAATAATAAGTGGCATGAACTACGGTTATTAGCGTCCGCTAATAGGTCAATTTAATACCGGTCTTTGTAGCAATTTGCTCAAGCCACCTGTCGTGCCTTGCAAGTTGCATATCCCTTGCCGCATCATTAGCTTCAATATTATCCAGTCGTTTTAGGAATGCATCGAGAGTAGTTAATAGTTGGTTATACTTTTCGTCAATCTTTTCAATTTCTTGTTTCAATTCTTTATTACCCTTATCAATGTGCTGAATTAACTTAAGGGCTAGCTGGTCTAAATCATCTTTGGTTACAGTATTGCTCATAGTAAATATATTGTATCAATGTTAATCAATTAAACCACCATGCGGTAACTAGACCTCGCGGTTTATAAGG
>DAHVAE010000050.1 GCA_027314795.1 Candidatus Saccharimonadota bacterium | reverse complement strand
GTTGTAATTGGCTATTCTGCTAACATGCAGCGTCCAGGCTGAGGTTGCAAATAAGATAGTGCCGAAGGCAGCAGTTCTGAAGCCGTACCAAAGTTGAAGGAGTAGATAAAAGGCTGCGACAGTTAAAATGCCGGTTAATACAGCCGGTAATCTAAGCAACGCCATGCCAACAGGTGCAAGATATTTAAAATCTGCCGACCAGAGTACTTTAAGCGGCAAGTTGAGTGGATTATGGTAAATGCCATGCCAGCCTAACTTCATCGCATAAAAAGAGTTTTCGCCGGCTGTGAGGCCGGGCATGATGGTACCTAATCTGAATAACATTAAAAATATTAAAGCTGCCAGCCCAACAATTAAGCCGCTTATGAGTAAATAGTTAATGTCTCTTGATTTAGCTTGTTTCTTGGCTTTGGCCATATTATTCCTTAGGCTCTAAGTGCTTAGTATCTACCGAGCGAAAACGCTGCTTGTCGGTATCAAAGTATAACTCAACAGCACCAGTTGGGCCATTACGGTGCTTCTTTATGAAGATATCAGTTAGCTTACGTCTATCTGTTTCAGGGTTATAGTAATCCTCTCTATAGATAAAGGCTACGACGTCGGCGTCTTGCTCTATTGAGCCCGATTCTCTTAAATCAGCCAGTTGGGGGATTTGCGGGCTACGGCTTTCAACTGAACGATTCAGCTGACTTAGCACTAATAGCGGCACGTTTAGTTCACGAGCTATACCTTTGAGCTGTCTAGATATTTCAGATACTTCTTGTACTCTGTTACCGTCACTAGCATAATGACTACTGCCACTCATCAGCTGTAAGTAGTCAACGATTATTAAGCCAAGCGGTTGTTTATGGGCTTCTCTTCTGGCTTTTGTTCTTAGGTCGCTAACTGTAATGCTCGGGCTATCGTCTATATATATTGGAGCTTCAGATAAGCTACCCATAGCTCGGCCAATCTTTTCAAAGTCTGCGTCGGTAAGGTTACCGGTTCTGAGTGACCAGGCATCGACACCTGACTCCATAGACAAAAGCCTGTCAACGAGTTGCTCTTTACTCATTTCCAGCGAGAAAATAAGGACTGGCTGTTTGGATTGAGAGGCCACATTATGGGCAAAGTTTAAGGCTAGCGCAGTCTTGCCCATACTTGGTCTGGCGGCCAAGATTATTAAGTCAGATCGCTGGAAACCAGCTAAAGTATTATCTAAATCTTTAAAGCCAGTTGGAACGCCGCGAATCTTGTCTTTGTCTTTGTGGAGTTCATCTAGCCTTTCAAAGCTGTCTGCTAGGATAGCTTCTAAGCTAATAATGGTTTGTTTGATGTGTTGTTGGGAGACATTAAATAACCTGCTTTCAGCTTCTTCAATGAGCTCTTTGAGCTGTTTGGTCTCATCTTGGCCCAATTCACCAATTTCCTTAGAGGTGGTAATTAGCCGCCGTCTTAAGGCTTTTTGGGCAACAATATCCGCGTACTGTTCAACGTGAGAGGCAGTTGGTACGAAGTTAGTGAGGTCTGTTAAGTAAGACGGTCCGCCAATGATATCTAAGTGCCCGTTGCTAGCTAGTCTGTCACTTAAAGTTAGAACATCAATAGCGTTGTGGTCGTTATATAGCTGGAGTATAGACTCAAAGATATATGAGTGACGTTTGTCGTAGAAGTCTTCAGAAGATAGGCTGTCAGCAATTTTAACTATTGCCTCAGAGTCGATGAGTAGTGAGCCTAGTAAACTAGCTTCAGCTTCAATATTTTGAGGTACTGATTGACTTTTAAAGTCACCTTCTTTTATTTTTACATTCCCCATAAAGTGAACTTATTATATATGGTTAAGGGTTGGCAGGAAAGCTTAAAGCTCCAGATGGCGGTCAGAGTTTTGCTATATTAGTCAACAAGTTCTCCACCACCAAATATCTTGCTAATATTAGCCATATCTTTACTGGGTTGGCCGACTGCGCTACTCCTACCTTCCGACTTAGAACTAGGTTCACTTAATAGACACTTTATCGTGTATTCTTGGCCTGTTAAGGCCTTGATAATACCGGTAATTAACTCTCTGTTTTTAGCTTCAGAGACTTGTTTCTTATGGAATGCAAAGTCAAAGCTTAAATTAAGCTGGTTGTTATCCTTAAAAACCGGTTGAGCCATTCTAATGATGCCATATAGGGTGTTGTGGTTATTCTTGAGTTCGTTGAGTACTTCCGGCCATATATTTGGCTGCTTTACAGACTTTGTAGTCTTGGGTTGGTCCGGCTTAACTGCCGTTTGTTTAGTTGCTGTTGGTTGGCTTATTGCTACTGGTTTAGGATCAATGGCGTTAAGCAGCGTAAGTAGGAGGAAGGTATTGGAATCGTTAGCACTATCAACGTTTAACAGACCCTTTAAAAGCTCCATGGTCTTATCTGGAGACATCTTGAGCTGATCGTTAACTAACTTATCGCGAAGCTCGTTCATTAAGCGTTTTGCAAGCAGTGAAGCGCTGTAGCCTTGATTGAGTAAGTCGTTTAACTGATTGGCTAGCTGTTTGTAGGTTGTCGATGGGTCGTCGATCAACTTGGTTAATGTACCTATAGCTTCCAAGGAAGGCATGCCTAAGATTAGCCTGACATCATCTGCGGTGATTTCTTTAGATCCATGCCCAAGTTGATCCAGCAAGCTAATACTGTCCCTAAAACTACCCTCACCGTGTTCAGCAATTAGCTCGAGAGCCTTATCTTGGACCTTAATAGCTTCACTTTTAGCGATTGCTTTTAAGTGTTCAACGGCATGGCTATTATCTATGGGCTTAAAGCTAAAGCGTTGGGTGCGGCTAATTATGGTATCTGGTAGCTTGTGTGGGTCAGTAGTCGCTAAAATAAAAATAACGTGGGCTGGCGGTTCTTCTAACGTTTTTAACAGGGCGTTGAAAGCTTCCTTAGTTAACATATGGACTTCGTCGATAATATACACCTTGTAATCAGCACTGGCTGGCAAGGTATGGACTTTTTCTCGTAGATCTCTAATTTCATCTATGCGACGGTTAGAGGCAGCATCTATCTCAATAATGTCTATGTGGGGCTGATCATCAGTATATGGTAATTTATTAACCTCATGGGCTAGGATTCTAGCTACTGAAGTCTTACCTACGCCTCTCGGTCCGGTAAAAAGATAGGCATGAGCAATATGGCCAGACTTTAGAGCTTCACTAAGAGTCTTAGTGATGTGTGGTTGGCCAACTATCTCAGATAACTTTTTAGACCGATATTTTCGGTATAAGACCTGTGCCATTTATTAGCTATATTATACCCGACGATTGCCGCCGAAGTAACTACCTCCCCAAATACCGAGCTTTTCATGGTTTTTAACTGCTAATTCGTAGCAAGCTTGCTGTATCGGGCAACCTTCACAGATCAAGCTAGCTTCTGCAATGGCTTTAGCTTGTTCTGTTTTATTGTTATAACTAGGAAAAAATATGTTAGGGTCCATGCCATTACAGTGGCGGGCAAGATAGGCCTCGCTGTTTATTAATGGCTTTTTAGGGTATTCCATGAACTATCGGGCTGTTAATTAAAAGTATCAGGCAATAATTCTTGTTGGGCTTTGGGTACTGGAGTTCTGGCTAGTAAAGCACAGCTGGCTGCGCCTAGAGCTACTGCCAAAGCTGTGGTCACATTAGCTGAGTTTGACAAGATCTCATGGGCAAAATGGCTGGAACTAGCAAACGCATGAATAGCCATAAAGTCTGCCACGGCAAGCCCTCTGCCAATAAGACCAGCTGCACCGATCCTTGAAGAACGAGGTTGTGCGCCTCTTCGTTTCTTATCTAAAGTAACGGCGGCCGTAACTGTTTCGGTACCCATAATACTTGTTGTTGCCCAGGTGGGTATATAACCGGCAATAAAAGCACCGATTATAAAGCCGGCATGAAATATTTTGTCTGCAATAGCATCGGCTTCACCGCCAAATTTTGTTGGTGTTATGCGTAAATCCCGTTGGAGATCAGGAAAACGTCTGGTAGCGAGATAGAGGCTTCCTTCCATGTCAGTGAAGTCTGCAGCCACCCCTAGACCAAATGCGACTGTTGCATCAATGCTATGTGCAATCATCAGGCCGCCAAGTGCTAGCCCTGCTAGAGCACGGGCTGTCGACATTCCCGTCAAAAAGGTGAATTTCTCATCTGTCTCGATGTCTTTATACGATCGAAAACCCATACTGCCATATTATGACACTAAAACGATATCAAGTAAACGATTACAGAGCTGCTTCCAGAGCGGCCCATTCAGCAATACTGTCGTCTTCGGGGACATTAACGCTAACTTGATCACCCGGTTTAGCCTTAAAGTAAGTAACGCTAGCTAGTAGCACTCGGTAATTCTTGCCGTTGACATCAACAAAGTAATGACCATTTTCTAGTTTAAGTGCGCCAACTACTTGTTTTCTGGGGATTGGACCAATTTGCTTGTATAGGAAGGCGCCATCTTCAGCGATAGTAAGTTTTAAGATATCTCCCTGAACTAGCTTAGACTTAGAGGCATAGTTGGCGGGTACCGGATAGGTCTTGCCGTCGCTGCCAACCATATTTTGACCATCAAATACGCCCTCGATAATCTTACCAAGGGTTTCTTCCCTAGCGACAGGTGCGATCTTTTGATCATCGCCAACTAGGCTTAGTAAGAGCTCGGTGGCTGCTGCTAAGTTTGTTTCTGCTTCCTGGATTAATGTTCGCAGTCGTTTGATTTGCTTTTCAGGTACGTCGGCCATTTATTTCTCGTTTCATTTCAAGTGAGTGACTTTTATTTACTCGCTACATAAGCCAAGGACATTAATAAATGCACTTGTCTCC
>DAHVAE010000004.1:19484-19723 GCA_027314795.1 Candidatus Saccharimonadota bacterium | reverse complement strand
AATACTAGTTCAATTAAGTCGCCTAGTGTAACTAAAGATAGTACTGCCCCACTTTGTTATAACTGTGGTAATCAGACTCAAAGAGCAGGCAATTGTTATGTCTGTACTTCCTGCGGCTCGACAACAGGCTGCAGTTAAACAGACATATTACTTGACCAAGTTTAAGCAAGGCGATAACCTAGATAAAGTGAAAGTATTAGTTTTATATCGACCTAACTCAGATCATGGCCGGCTAGTTG
>DAHVAE010000004.1:15575-19474 GCA_027314795.1 Candidatus Saccharimonadota bacterium | reverse complement strand
TTAAATCCAGTGGCACATCTGGAAAAATTGAAGCCGTTAATATCGATACTAGAGAGGGTAGCGCGACAGCAGTTTTGTATGATGTGACTCGTTATCCGGCCGTATTGGTTCTTAGAGACGATGGTATAATCCAACACCTCTGGGAGGGTCTAGATCTGCCGTTAGTTAACGAGGTGGTTGCCTATATTAGTGCCTAATTCCAATCAGTAAATTTAAATGTTACAATGAAGCAAAGCCGTTATAGCGGTAATCAACCGCGAATTCTGTTTAGCAGGTGCGGAAGTAGGAAGAACAGCTAGAATGGCTAAGTAGAACCTACCGTCTAGTTCGCGAAGTAACTGAAATTAAGCGCTTTATAGGTCACCCTATCAAGAAGCTGGATGGTAACGTCCCTCTTATTGGACTCCAGCAGAACTGGTATAAGGGTGATTTTTATTTAAGGAAGCCATTATGAAGTATAAGCAGAACACACGTCGAAAACCATTAGAGTATGAAAAAGACTGGTTAAAACGCTGGAAAGATGATAAAACTTTTGATAAATCTGTTGACCAGCGACCAAAAGATAACCAATGGGTTTTTTATGATGGGCCACCTTTCCTGACTGGCACACCTCACCACGGTCATCTTTTAGTATCGACAGTTAAGGATGTGATGGGACGTTTCCATACCATGAAAGGGCAGCGAGTCGAAAGACGTTGGGGTTGGGACTGTCATGGGTTGCCGGCTGAGCTTTACGTAGAAAAACAGCTAGGTATTAAAAGTAAAAAAGAAATTGGTACGAAAATTAGTATCCATGATTATGTTAAAAAGTGTCGAGAAGCTATGGTTAGGACCGGTACCGAATGGGAAGACGTTATCGAGCGCCTTGGACGCTGGGTAGAGTTTGAGGGCGCATATAAAACCATGGACAACGAATACATGGAATCTGTATGGTGGGCGTTTAAAACCCTTTATGACAATGGCAAGATCTATGAAGGTGAAAAGATTCTGATTTACTGTACTCAAGACGCTACCCCAATATCTAAGTCCGAGGTAGCCATGGAAAATAGCTATCAGCTGGATACTGACCCAAGCGTTTATGTTTACTTTAAGCTAACGAACAGCGATGAATATCTACTCGCCTGGACAACGACTCCTTGGACACTGCCTGCAAACGTAGCAGTAGCCGTTAATCAGGATTTAGATTATTCACTTGTCGAATATGATAACAAGAAGTTTTACATTGCCACTGAGACAGTTAGCCGGGTAATGCAAGACGAAAAACATCAGCCGCTTGAGTACGTTGTGCTAAAAAAAGTCAAAGGGAATGAACTTGTCGGTAAGCACTATGAACCATTGTTTGAAAGCCATGGACCTGAAGCTCACCGGGTACTTAATGCCGACTTTGTAACCATAGATGACGGTACGGGCATAGTACATGAAGCACCAGCCTATGGTGAAGAAGACTTCGAGCTAGCTAAGAAAGAAAATTTGCCTATAGTATCTATGATTGATGCAGACGGTATATATACGGAGGGTAGATGGCAAGGCCACAGTATTTGGGCAGTCAATAAAGAAATAGCAAAGACCTTATTGGAAGAAAAGCGGGCTCTAAAGATCGAGTATATTACTCACGAATATCCCCATTGCCACCGTTGTGGCCATAAACTAATGTATCGCGCTCACCCTAGTTGGTTTATGGACATCCAGGCTCAAAAGCAAGAAATGCTCGAAGCTAATCAAAAAACCAACTGGTCACCAGACTATTTACGGACTGGTAGGTTTAAAAACATTATCGAACAAGCTCCTGATTGGAATCTGTCGCGAGATCGCTATTGGGCAACACCAATACCGGTTTGGAAAGGCGTAAGGTCTGATGGCAGTGAGCTAATAAAAATATTTGGTAGCTACGATGAATTTGAAGCAACTACAGGGGTTAGACTAGATGATTATCATCTTCCACAAGTCATGGAAATTACCTTTACCCTAGATGATACTGAAATGCGGCATGTCGGTAAGGTTATAGACTGTTGGTTTGAATCTGGTGCAATGCCGTTTGCTCAATTCCACTATCCTTTTGAAAACAAAGAGAAGTTTGAAGGCATGTTCCCGGCCGACTTTATATCTGAAGCAGTGGATCAAACTAGGGGCTGGTTCTATAGTCTGACCGCTGTAAATGTTGGCCTTTTTAATCAATCGCCTTTCAAGAATCTAATTTGTACGGGCTTTATTAATGCGGCTGATGGCAAGAAAATGAGTAAAAAACTCAAAAACTACACAGATCCAATGGAGTTAATGGACAGATACTCTGCGGATAGTTTTAGGTTTTTGATGCTGTCTAGCCCACTTGTAAAGGGCGAAAACTTTGTGCTTGATGATAAAGATGTTGCAGATGTTAACAGGAAGCTTAATATGGTCTGGAACGTTTATGATTTCTTTACTACCTATGCTTCAGTCGATAAGTGGCAGTTTGATGGCAAGTTAGATGATCCAAGCTCGAGTTTGACTAACAATTTAGACATATGGGTTATCTCAAGGCTTCACCAGCTGGTTGCTGATGTTGAAGAAAGAATGGAGGCATATGATATACATAATGCGCTAAAGCCAGTTCTATTGTTTATTGACGACCTATCCAACTGGTATGTCAGAAGAAGTAGACGACGTTTCTGGAAGGCTGAGGACGATAAAGATAAAGATGATTCCTATACTACCTTACACTATGCTTTAACCATGCTAGCCTACGTACTTGCCCCATTTACTCCTTTTATGGCCGAAGAGCTCTATCATAAAATGACAGGTGATGATGAGTCCATTCACCTTAAGGAGTGGTTGCCGGCAGGAATGATCAATGAAGAGGTTATGAATGATATGGACAAGGCTCGTGATTTTGTTAATATTGGGCTAAGTATTAGGGCTAAGGCTGGCATAAAAGTCCGCCAACCCCTTTTGAAAGTTAGGCTAATAGTACCGCATCACTTAACTACAGACATTAAATCTATAGTTGCTGAAGAACTAAACGTCAAAGAAGTTGAAATTGATGTCAGTGATCAACCTACAGATTTAGTGACCCTAGATCTAACCATAACAGATGAGCTAAAGGATGAAGGTACTGCGAGGGAAATTATTCGTAATGTTCAGCAGGCTAGAAGAGATGCCGAATTGGAAGTAGACGATCGTATTAGCCTCTCTATTTCTTCGGATAGTCATATAATTACATCCGTCTTAAGTAACGAATTTCTTCGTGAAGAAATAACCAAAGAAACCCTAGCAGTAAGTTTTAATGATGAAAAACTTAAGGACTATAGTTATAGATGCACGGTTAAAATAGATGGGCATGAAGTCAAAATACAATTAACTAAGTCTAAGTAACTTTCTCGATATTGTTAATCAATTGTTAATCAAATAGTTTACAGATAGCTAGATATTTGTTAACCTATATTACTTATGAAGAAGGCGATAATATCTACCGGTGGTAAACAGTATCTAGTGGCTGAAGGAGAGACCATAGAAGTTGAGTTGTTAAAAAATCCAGCAAAAACTCTGTCGTTTAAGCCGTTACTAGTAATTGATGATCAGAAAGTTACTATCGGTAAACCTATTATTGAGTCCTCGAAAGTAGAAGCTCAACTAGTAGAAGCAGATAAACAGTCCGATAAAGTAATTGCAATTAGGTATAAAGCTAAGAAACGCGTTCGTAAAGTACGCGGTCATAGACAAAGGCACACAGTCATAAAAGTATCAAAGATTAGTTGACTTGTGGATAACTAAAAACCTTAAGTTGGGGTAGTTATTATTAATACTACATATTTGTCACATGCTATGGTTATCTTTAAACTAGAAACAGAGATGGAATAAGGTAAAATCTCTATATTGATGTAGATAAGACTACGTAATGCTAATAAAAAGTGTCGTATTGAAGT
>DAHVAE010000004.1:243-15565 GCA_027314795.1 Candidatus Saccharimonadota bacterium | reverse complement strand
TTGTGGGTATATAAATTATTCAAAAAGTGCTTGCATACCGCCTGCTATAGCGAGATACTTGATGCATAGGGTTGGCTCCCAGTAGGCGCTCTCCCTTACCAACAAAAATTGGTAAAAATCATATAAAAACTAGGGCTTCTCGGTAATACGGGGAGCCCAAAAAAACTAAGCGCAGCACTAAAGGCTGTGTTTTTTAATTTCAAGCGTTTAATCTATACTAAGGATAAAGGTATGACACAAAGAGCGATCATAGCTATTGTTAATCAAAAAGGAGGCGTAGGTAAGACTACTACCGCTGTTAGTGTTGCCGCTATGTTAGCAAAAGATCATAGTGTCTTGCTTGTCGACCTTGATCCTCAGGCAAATGCAACAAGCGGCCTAGGGATTCGAAAAGATCAGGTAAATATTTCTACATACCAGCTATTATTAGATGATGATACTAAGCTTAGTAACGCTGCGCGTCGTACTGCTTACCCGAGTTTAAAATTAGTCTGTAGTAGTTCAGATCTTGCCGGTGCTGAAGTTGAGTTAGTATCTAAAGTGAGAAGAGAATTCACTCTGAAAGAGTCGCTCAGTGATAGCGATTATGATTACGTTATTATTGATTGCCCACCATCGCTAGGACTACTTACAATTAACGCTTTAACGGCAGCTAGTTGCGTAATTATTCCAGTACAAACTGAATATTATGCTCTAGAAGGCCTGAGTCAGTTACTTAACACAATCCAGGCAGTTAAGAAGTCAACAAACCCAGACTTAGCTATCTTAGGTGTTTTAATGACCATGTACGACAATCGCAACGGTTTAAGCGGCCAAGTTAGTAATGAAGTTATCAGTTACTTTAAGGATTTAGTATTTAAGACTGTAATACCTAGGAATGTAAGATTGGCTGAAGCGCCAAGTTACGGGCAGACGATATTTGAGTACGATAAAAGAAGCAAGGGTTCTAAGGCATATAAATCTTTAACTAAAGAAATAGTCGAGCGGACCTCTTAATAAAATAGGCTAATAATTCTAGCAAGGTCTTTATCGTCTTTGTAAGTTATTTCAAGTCTCCCACCGTGGGCCATACGCTTAAGGGTGACTTTAGTGCCTAGTTTGTTTGATAGGTTTTTTGTTTCTTTTGTTTCAGATTCTGTTCTTGCAGATGCTTTTTTGTCTTCTTTAATACCCGTCTTTAAACTTGTAACAAATTGTTCTGCCTGCCGGACATTCCAGTTATTTTTTAAAATAGCATTTAATAGAAATTCTTGTTTGTCTGGTTGGTTGATAAGGGCTAGGACTTGTCTGGCGTGCCCCTCAGTTATCTTATTGGTCGTTAGAGCCTCCTTGGCTTTCTTGGGAAGTTTCAGCAAGCGAACAATGTTAGTAATAGTAGAGCTTGCCTTGCCTAGTCGTTTAGCGATGTCATCATAGGTGAAGTTAAACTGTTCGTGTAGTTTTTCGATACTTATTGCTTGTTCTAAAGGTGTTAGATCTACTCTTTGGACGTTTTCTATGAGGGCAATTTCTATTTGCTCCAGCTCTTTTCGTTGATGTACTACGGCCGGTACAAATTCAAGCCCAGCCTTTTTAGAGGCTCGCCAACGTCGTTCACCAGCTATGATTATGTAAAGATTTTTTTGGGGGGTTACAAGAAGAGGTTGAAGAACTCCGTATTGTTTGATGGAATCGGCTAACTCTGAAAGTGCAGCTTCTTCAAAGTGTTTTCTCGGTTGAGAAGGATTTGGAGATAGTTTATTTATTGGTATCTTTTCGATTCTATCTTGGGGTGATAGCAATATGCTCTTATCAAAGTCACTAGGTAGTAGTGCTTCAAAACCTTTGCCTAAACCTCTTTTTGTTGGCTTCTCCATATTATAAGAATATACCATGAACGGCAGCTCATTAGCAGTTACTATGTAACTAGAATGTCGATACTTTGTTTATTGGATAAACTCTTAGCACTAACTGACCAACTATTTGACTTGCATTAATGGGGCCAAAATCTCTAGAGTCAAGCGAGTCAGGTCGGTTATCTCCAGATACGAAAAGCTGATTAGGACCAAGTTTTACTGTTAGATTACCAGAAGTGTAGGGTATGGTTCTGTTTTTAAAATAGGGAAGGGTCTTATCTGGATCGAATCCTTGCGGGTGTTTTTTGTCATAAATCGTATAGACACCATTTGCCACGACGACAGTATCACCAGGCAGCCCAATTACTCGCTTGATCAACTGTTTTTCGTTTTGTTGGCCAAACCGGGCAAGGCCACTTTCATTAAAGACAATAATATCACCACGTTTAGGTATGTATGGATGACCGGTAATATACGCCCAGGTCCGTGGAACTTTCCAGATTATTAGTTTGTCATTATTCATAAGTGTTGTTTCCATACTTGGACCGTCGACTTGGTATGATCTAAAAACAAAAGTAATCATAAATAAGGCAACTAAAAGAGCGGCCACTAAGATTAAAACGGTTGAAAAGAAATCTCTCCAGGCTGAGCCTTTGCTTACTCGTATTTCTGAGCCATTATTGTCCATAGATTTAAACTATACCATGAATAAGCTTATCGGCAGTATCCATAATTGGGGTTATGTTATCATATTAAATAACGATGAGACCCTTAGTAAATAAGCTTAGACCCATTGCTGGATTTGCGCGTGCCTTACATATTGGTCTACTTATTTTGTTGCCTATTGCTATGTTTATCTTTATAAGACTAGGCTTCGTTCAGCTAGCCTTCAGTCTGGTGTTATTAAGTAAATGGCGTATGGTTGCTGTAAAACCGAGATTTTGGCCAGCCAATATTAGGGCTAACTCCGTAGACATAATAGTTGGTCTATCGGTAGTTATATTTATGACGCACAGCGCTAGTATTTCCTATCAGTTGGCATGGGTAGTTCTTTATGCTATTTGGTTGGTTGTTCTTAAACCAGCTAGTGGTCTGTTTATGGTCTCAGCTCAAGCATTTATAGCGCAGCTATTTGGTTTAGTAGCGCTTTATCTTGCCTGGAGTAACGGACCGTTGTATGGCCTAACTCTATTAACTGGGATAATCTGTTACTTCGCGGCTAGGCATTTCTTTGACGGTTTTGATGAACCATATGCAAAACTACTGGCATATACTTGGAGCTATTTTGGTGCAGCACTGGCCTGGCTGTTATCTCACTGGTTAATTTACTATCATTTTCTATCTCAGCCGACCTTACTCCTGTCGACCTTGGGTTATGGACTAGCAGTTCTATATTATCTCGACCATCATGAAAGACTCAGTAAGCAAATAAGAAGGCAGTTTATACTTGTTATGATTGCAATTGTAATTGTTGTATTAGCATTTTCTAACTGGGGAGCGAAAGTAGTATAAGGGAGGGACTTAAATGGCAGAGGAAAATCTAAATTTAGGCACAAACAAAGTATCTTCAAAACCGTTATCTAAGTCGAGTAAAACAATTAGTTTTACAGTACCGAGTTTAAATATGTCAAATCTTAAACTACCTACCAACAGCAGGATGAGATTTGCAGTAGTTGTTCTAGTTCTAATTTTAGTCTCTCTAGGTACGGGTTTCTTGGGTGGTTTCTTGGAATCAAATGGTAATCAGATAGTATTAGGTGATACGTCATTGGGTGGTCAAAAACAGATTGTAACTAGCGATAGTCAATTAATTACCGAGATAGCTAAAACTGTAGGACCAAGTGTGGTCAGTGTTAATGTGGCAGTTAATACTAGTGGAAGCTCTACCAATAGCAACACTGGGGGGTTTGGGCTGTTTGGTTTTTCTCAACCTGAACAGGAGCAGCAAGCGGGTACAGGTATAATTATCTCTTCTAGCGGCATTGTCATGACCAACAGACACGTCGTACCGGCTGGCACGACAAAGGTTAGCGTAACCCTAAGTAATGGCACTGAGCTCAAAGATGTGAGCGTTATTGGTCGAACTAGTCCCAGCAGTAGCTTGGATATCGCTTTTTTGAAGATAAACAATACTCAAGGTCAAAAGCTAATACCGGCAACAATTGGCAATTCCTCTCAAATGCAAGTTGGTGATGAAGTTGTTGCAATCGGTAATGCTCTTGGTCAGTTCCAGAATACAGTTACAAGTGGGATAATTTCTGGATATGGACGAAGCGTAATCGCCTCTTCTAGTAGTGGCGTCGGGTCTTCTACTGGCAACACCGAAGACCTAACGGATTTATTCCAAACGGATGCTGCCATTAACGAGGGAAACTCTGGTGGGCCACTAGTTAATCTCAACGGGCAGGTAATTGGTATTAATACTGCTATCGCTGGCAATGCACAAAACATTGGTTTTGCTATACCAGTCAATGATGTTAAAGGTCTAATTAACCAAGTGTTAAAGACCGGTTCGTTCAGTGTGCCATATCTAGGTGTAAGATATATTCCTTTGACTGCAGATGTAGCTAAAGAATATGGGTTAAGCGTTCAAAACGGTGCCTTTATAGCTCCAAGTAGTAATTCCTCTCAGCCATCAATTCTTCCCGGCACACCGGCTGCCAGTGCTGGTCTAAAAGTTAATGACATAATAATCGCAGTCAACGGAGTTAAAGTGAACCAGGGCCATAGTCTTACTAGTTTAATTGGCCAATATACCCCTGGCACTAAAGTAACACTAACTATCGTAAGGAGTGGAAAGACGATTCAAGTCGACGTAACATTAGGTGCCGAGCCATCATCTTAGATTATGTACTCAGCTAGATATTAAACTAGCGAAAACAGTTGAATGAAATCATCAGTTCTTGTTAATGAATAACCATATGTCTTAGCAAGAGCTTGTAAACCAGCATGCTGGCTAGGTAGAGACTCAGTTAAAATATACAACGCTTTATGTTGTCGATTAACCATTGATTTAAAAAGTTTATGGTAAATATCCAGACCGTCTCTACCGCCAAATATAGCTATTTTTGGTTCATTTGATGCAGCCAAATTTATTTGAAAGTCATCTGGAATATAAGGAAGATTACATAAAAGAATGTCGTATGGTTTAGCTGTGCTAATTAGTAAATTAGACATAATGACGTTTGTGTCTATTGTGTGTAAAACAACGTTTTTTGCAGCTACTTTTATTGCTTTTTCGTCTATGTCTATTAAATCGACTTTAAGGTTAGGAAGCTCAAGCATTGCAGTAATACCTAACGCCCCAGAACCCGTTCCAATGTCGGCAGCACTAATAAAACCAACACGCTTACATAGCCTTTTTAGACCGTCTTCATGCATAACAAGGTCCTTAACAACATCGATCATTGTTTCAGACTCAGGTCTTGGTACTAAAACATGTTTGTTAATGAAGAAATTTTTACCATAGAACTCTTTATTGTGAGTAATATATGGTATAGGGATATGTCTTGCTCGAATTTTTAAAACCTTGTTAAGGGCTAGTTGTTGAGTAGGGGTTATTACAGTAGTTGGGCTATGTAGTAGCTTAGCTCTATCTGTGTTTAGGATATATTCCATAAGCAGTAAACTGTCTAGTCTTGCCGTACCTACAGACTTCTTAGAAAGAAAATCAGTGGCGTATATAAGGTATTCTTCTATTGTCATATGCCCGAATAAATAATGTGTTCTATTTAAGTTTCTAGGTCTATAAGTCGATGTTCTGCTTCCAGTAGGTTTTCTATTATATCGTCAATTTCACCGTCAAGAGCTACGGGTAAATTTGAGCGTGAGTAGCCGATTCGATGGTCGGTAATCCGGTCTTGCGGAAAATTGTATGTCCGAATTTTTTCACTACGATCACCAGAACCAATTAATTTAAGGCGTGCAGTCGATAACGCTTTTTGATCTTCTTCTATCTTCATGGATAATAATCGTGACCTAAGAATACTAATAGCCTTTGCTTTGTTTTTAATTTGTGACTTCTCGTCTTGGTTAGCGACAACTAAACCGGTTGGCAGGTGCGTTATCCTGACTGCAGAGTCAGTGGTATTTACAGACTGACCACCATGTCCGCTTGAGCGGTAAACATCTATTCTTAGATCATTAGGGTTTATTTCAATATCTGATTCTTCTGCCTCTGGCAATACAGCCACAGTAACTGTAGAGGTATGTATACGCCCTTGGCTTTCAGTGGCTGGGACTCGTTGTACACGATGAACTCCACCTTCAAATTTTAAATACTTGTAAGCATCTAAACCAACTACGTGGAATATTATCTCCTTAAAGCCACCAACTTCGTTTGGATTTTCACTGATTAACTCATATCTATATCCGTGTCGTTCAGCCCATCTGCAGTACATTCTGTAAAGTTCACCAGCAAACAGGCTGGCTTCATCACCACCTGCTGCTGCTCGTATTTCGATTATGACGTTACGTGAGTTATTTGGATCATCAATTTGCAATAAACTCTTAAGCTTATCTTGATTAGTTGAAACCTTAGCAGTAAGGTCTTGGATTTCTTGTTCTGCTAGCTCTTTTAAATCTTCATCGTTGGAATTCTTTTTTAATTCTTGAGCTGCGATCAACTGCTTAGCCAGATCATTTTGGTGGTCGTATAACTTAATAATCTCTTGAAGTTCAGTGAATCTTTTAGCGATCTTAGGATAATCTGACTGACTATATATACCACTGTCAGTCATTCTAATACCTAAATCTACAAGCTCTTCTCGGAGTTTAGCTTCTTGGCTATCCATAACTCTAATTATATTCCAGCAGTATCCTTAAAGATATTTTTAGCTAGTTAAACCTGAGACTTTTCTTTTTTCTCTGACTTTTGTGTTTTGCGTTTTGCTTGCTTTACGGCAGCATTAGCTCTTTTTTCTTTGGCAGCAGCACCGGCAGCAGCTCTAGCTTTAAATTTATCTACACGACCTTCAATGTCGACAATTCTTTCTTCACCAGTAAAGAAAGGATGTGAGCTACTAGAGATGTGAACCTTCACTAAAGGATAAGTAACTTCATCAAGCTCAATGGTCTCATCAGTTGGCGCAGTGGAACGTGTTAAATAAGTCATGTCATTGTTTAAATCTTTAAACACGACTAATCGGTAACTATCTGGGTGTAAATTCTTCTTCATAACTAGGATGAATAGTATATATGAGGCGGTTACTTCGGTCAATAAGCTAAAATCTATTTTTAGCTCAAAATCAAAACTGCACTAGCCTTACCTTAGCCTTCACCCAGAGCAAAATAGAATTGCATCGCACCTTAAAAATCAAAAACCTGTCAGTTATTTTGTTTAGTCTTAAGCTGTCTCTAGACATAACAGAGATAATTAGGTAATATATAGATCGACAAAACTAAACAAGCCGGGAAAACATCCTCTCCTATAGGTTTAGGAGCACCCGGTTGAAGAGAAAGGAAGTTACATGACTACTGTAGATGTAGATGTTAAGAAATTATTTGAAGCTGGTGCTCACTTTGGTCACAAGACTAGCCGGTGGCATCCCAAGATGGCACCATATATACATTCAAAGCGTGGTGGCATTCATGTTATTGACTTAAACAAAACGGTAGCCAGTCTTACTCAGGCCCTAGAGTATATATCGAAACAGGTATCAGAAGGTAAGCAAATTTTATTAGTCGGGACTAAAAGACAAGCCAAGGACATTATTAAGAATCTAGCAACAGAAACTAATATGCCATATGTTACGGATCGGTGGCTTGGCGGTACTTTAACTAATTGGAACACTATTGGGGGGAGAGTTAAATACCTTAAAGAGCTTGAGGCTCGAATGTCTAGCGGAGAACTAGCTAACAAATATAGCAAGCTTGAAGTTCAAAGGTTTCAAGAAGAAATTGATGGCCTAAATACTACCTATGCCGGCATAAAAGAACTGAATGGTAAGCCTGGCATTATTTTTGTTGTTGATACAATTCACGATGCTATTGCCATTAGGGAAGCGAATAAGCTAGGGATTACGGTGGTAGCTATAACTGATACCAACTCAGACCCTTCTAAGGTCGATTACCCGATACCAGCTAATGATGACGCTATTAAAACCATCCAATTGATAGCTGATTATCTTAAGCAGGCTATAGATAACGGTAAGTCTAAAGCTAAAGCAGCAACTAAACCTGAGGAGAAATAACCATGGCTGTCGATATTAACGAAATTAAACGGCTCAAGGATCTTACGGGAGTTGGCTTAACTGATGCCAAAGCAGCCCTAGAAGAAGCTGGTGGAGACTTCGATATAGCCTTAAAGGCTATGCGTAAAAAAGGTCTAACTAAAGCAGAAAAACGTAGCGAAAGGGAGGCCAGAGAAGGCATTATCGGTAGCTATGTACACGATAACCGAATAGGGGTGTTGGTTGAAGTTAACTGTGAGACAGATTTTGTAGCCAGAAACGAAGTCTTTACAAGCCTTGTTAAGGACATCGCTTTACATATTGCTGCAACTAACCCTGAGTATGTCGATCAAACTCAAATACCAAGTAGTGAAAAGAAAAAAGTTGAAACTGAGTTTAGGGAAAAGGCCGAAACCGAAGGCAAGCCTAAAAACATAATAGATAAAATCATTAGCGGTCAAATAAGTAAATATTTTGAAGAACGCTGTTTAGTTGACCAGCCATTTGTTAAAAATCCGGATATAACTGTAGGTGAATATGTTAAAGAGCATGGAGCAAGGCTCGGTGAAAATGTGGTTGTTAGACGTTTCGCACGACTTGCGCTAGGTGAAGTAAGGTAAAAATAAGCATATGGATAGTGATAAGGTTATTACTAATTCAGCATCGAAACTAGATGAGATTATTGATCATTTTAATAATGATTTAAAAGCTATTAGAACAGGTAGGGCTAATGCTTCCCTGTTAGATGGAGTTATGGTTGAAGCTTACGACACAACTATGCCACTTAGACAGATAGCTAATGTGATGGCAGTTGATGCCCAGCTTTTACAGGTGACACCCTTTGATCCAAGCAACCTAGAAAATATTTCTACAGCAATTCGCAATAACTCTTCTCTTGGTTTAAACCCGAGCGATGATGGCAAAGTTATTAGACTACCAATTCCGCCGCTTACTGAAGAGCGACGAAGAGAGATGACTAAGCAAATTAACGAACACTTAGAAGATTGCTTGGTTAGGATGCGGGTTGTTCGTCATGAAGCCATGGATGCCATAGGACAACTTAAAAAAGATAAAACCATAGGTGAAGATGATGCCAAGAGACACCAAAAGCAGATAGAGGATGTGATGGCTAGCAAAAGAAGAACTGTTGAAGATAGCGCTAAGGCTAAAGAGCAAGAAATATTAACTATTTAGCTTAAAACCCACTGTATAATTAAGGTTTCAAGGTGGAGGGTAGCCAATTTTACTGATATAATTTAGCGAGTTTGAAACATAAAATCAAATACTACTCTATATCTGGGTTTAAGAGGGTAAATATATGGCCATAATAACTCTAATTATCGGAATCATACTCTTTATAAGCTTAATAGTTGTCCATGAGTATGGTCATTTTATAGTTGCCACGAGAAACGGTGTTGAAGCCGAAGAATTTGCTATATTTTTTGGCCCAACTATTTATAAACATAAAACCAAAAAGGGTTGGCTATTTAGATTTAATTCAATACCGCTCGGAGGTTACGTAAAACTAAAAGGTGAACACGATAGTGACACTGAGCCGGGTAGTTACGGGGCTGCCTCGCTTTGGGTTAAGACTAAAATTATGTCAGCCGGTGTATTTAGTAATTTAATAGCGGGGTTAGTGTTATTAGTTATCTTGGCCTTAATTGGCTTGCCACAAATAATACCTGGCCAGTTTAGCGTCAAAAGTAACGAACATATTATTAAACATGCCGCTACAGTTGTTCAGATTGGTGAAATTTTAAGTGGTTCGCCTGCCGCTAAGGCCGGTCTTAAGGTTGGTGATGAAATATCGGCGGTTGGACCAAAAAACCACTTACTTAAAATCACTTCTATTTCCTCTCTTCAATCTGTTACTAAAGAGTTTGCTGGCCAAAAAGTGTTGATTGATTACGCCAGGAATAACAAGGACTTGCAGACATCGACTACACTTAATACCGAGGCTCAAGCTACTCAGAATAAACAAAAGATTTACCTGGGAGTATCTATAGGTAGTTATAGCAGTGGTGTAACCTTAGTGCGGTACACTTGGGCGGCCCCTATAGTCGCACTTGGCTTAACTAAACAGGTAATTGTTTTGTCTTATCAGGGTTTAGCCCATGCCGTTAGGGGTTTGGGTGGCATCATCGCAGGCGTGGCTACCAACAATACGATAGCTCGTAAGCATGCGCAAACTTCGGCTAGCAGTCAAATAGTTGGACCAGTCGGGATATTTGTCATCTTAAAGGATGGTAGCGTCGTCGGAATTCAGTTTATGTTGTTTATTATTGCCATAATATCTCTGACGCTAGCCATTATGAATATACTGCCTATTCCGGCACTTGATGGTGGCAGACTTTGGCTAACGCTGATTGCACGAGGCGTTAATCGGCCGCTTTCAGCAAGTGCTGAAGAGCTAGTGAATGCAATTGGTTTTCTAATTTTACTGCTGCTTGTTGGCATTATTACCTATGTTGATATTAAAAGGTTCTTTTAATGCCTAAAATAGCAAGTGCTGAAGAGCTTAAGATTGAACATAAATCAGTTCGCTGGAATCCCTGGCTCGGTGTAGTTTATGTGTTTGCCATATATATTGTTTCTCAAATTGTTGGACTAGTTGTTTTAATTTATCCGGCCATACACCACTGGAGCGGCGCTAAGTCTGCTAATTGGCTAAATAACTCAACATACGCCCAATTCTTTTATATATTAATAGTTGAAGCCTTTACGGTGTTTGCAGTTTTAAAACTCCTTAAGTGGTATAAAGTCGACAAGAAAGTTATCGGGCTGAGACGGCCAAAAGCCAAGGACCCGCTATATGCATTGGCCGCAGCACCTGTTTATTACGTGCTTTATATAGTTATTGTGATCATTTTGACTCATTTTATTAAAGGTCTCAACGTTTCTGAGACACAAAACGTCGGCTTTAATCATGTTCATGGAGTTGCTCAGCTGATAACAACCTTTATCTCGTTAGTCTTGTTGCCGCCCGTTGCCGAAGAAATTCTAGTCCGAGGTTTTCTATACTCTTCTTTAAAAAAAGGTTTACCGCAAATTGTTGCTGCCATTTTAACCAGTGTTATATTTGCAAGCGCTCACTTGCCGGAAGGTACTACGGGTCTGCTTTGGATTGGTTTTATTGATACTTTTATACTTTCTATGGTGTTAGTCTATTTGAGGGAGAAGACCGGAGGTTTATGGTCAGGCATGATGTTGCACGGTCTTAAAAATGGGGTAGCCTACTATGTACTATACTTGGCACCCTTACTGACCATACATATTTAGTTAGCTAAAATGTTAAAGTAGCTTAAAATATATGTAAGTCAAAAGAACAATAGGAGAAAAGGTTGAAACTATCCGAACTTTATACAAAAACTTCTAAAACGGTTCCAGCTGACGAGCCATCTAGGAATGCGCAACTGTTAATTAAAGCTGGTTTTATTCATAAAGAAATGGCTGGCGTTTATAGTTATCATCCACTTGGCAAAAGGGTGCTCGACAATATCGAACAAATAGTAAGGGAAGAAATGAATGCTATTGGAGGCTTAGAGATTCGAATGAGCGTACTTCAGCCAAAGGAGATATGGGAGAAGACCAATCGATGGGATGATGCAGTTGTAGATAATTGGTTTAAAACGCGTCTGAAAAGTGGGCATGAACTAGGTGTTGGCCTTACACACGAAGAACCAATTACTGCTTCTCTCATACCATTCATAAGCTCATACAAGGATTTACCAGCTTTTCCTTATCAGATACAAACAAAGTTTAGAAATGAACTTAGAGCTAGAAGTGGCCTCATGCGTGGCAGAGAATTTCTAATGAAGGATCTATATTCATTTTGCCGAGACCAAGCTCAGCACGATAGTTTTTATGAAAAAGCTGCCGAAGCATATATGAAAGTATATCAACGTTTAGGGATTGGAGACTTTACTTACAGAACGTATGCAGACGGCGGTTACTTTACTCAAAAATTTAGTGATGAATTCCAAACTTTAAGCGAAATTGGTGAAGACATCATATACCTAGATGAGCATAAGAAGATAGCAGTTAATAAAGAAATATACAGGCCAGATATTCTTCAAAAACTTGGCCTTAAAAAAGAAGATCTTGTTGAAAAAAGAGCAGTTGAAGTTGGTAATATTTTTCCACTTGAGTCTAAATATCCGGACGAGTTAGGGCTTAATTATTTAGACGAGCAAGGTAATAAGCAGTCAGTAGTTATGGGTAGTTATGGCATTGGTATAAGCCGGCTAATGGGCTTAATTGCCGAGCATTTTGCCGATAGTAAAGGACTAGTTTGGCCTAAAAGTGTAGCTCCAGCGCTAGTATATTTAATCCGGATTGATGACGAAGACGAAATAGTAAAACAAGCTGATGAGCTCTACCGGCAATTAAAGAATGAAGGTTTTGACGTTCTTTATGATGACCGAAATATTAGGGCTGGTGAAAAGTTTGCTGATGCTGATTTAATGGGTATTCCTTATCGGATAGTTATTAGTAAAAACACTGTCGCTCAAGGCGTGGTTGAGCTTAAAGAACGAACATCCGATGAAGTTAAATCTGTTCAATTTACAGACATAAGTAATCAACTAGCTAGATAATCTGAACACAAGGTGATATATTATTTCATATTCTTTAAACATAGACTCTAGCGGGGAGGCATAAGTGAAGAAGTTATACCGTTTGACTAAAGAGGGCGTGGAAGAACTAAAGATTGAGCTAGATAACTTGATTGCTAAACGCGCAGGTATTGCTGAATCTATTAAGACAGCCAGAGAACTAGGTGATTTGGCTGAAAATGCCGAATATCAGGCAGCTAGGGTTGAACAAGACCGAAATGAAATAAGAATTAGTGAGATTGAGGGCATATTGCAGAATGTTGAAATCATTAAAAAGCCTAGAGGTGACAGTAAAGTTCAGCTAGGCTCTAAAGTTAAGTTAAAAAATGGTAGCACAAAAGAATTCCAGGTTGTTGGTACAGTTGAGGCAGATCCTTTAAGTGGTAAGATATCCGATGAATCACCAATTGGTGCTGCTTTACTTGGTAAAAAAGTAGGCGATAAGGTTGAGATTAAAACTCCAAACGAAGTAATCCACTATAAAATTGTGGACATTTCTTAAAGTAACTAGGCACGTTACGCTATACTTGAGGTCATGGCAACGCTGAAAGAACTTAGGGATGAGCGTCTTCGTAAGCTCGACGACTTAAGGCAGCTGGGTATAGTTGCTTATCCGGCAAATTCGCACCGAACTCATATCTTAAAAACTGTAGTAGAAGATTTCAGCAAACTTAATGGCCAAGATGTTAGCGTGGTCGGTAGGGTTGAAAACATCCGTAAATTTGGTTCGATCGCTTTTATAGTCATATGCGATCAAAGCGGTTCTTTGCAACTATTTTTAGAAGCCAGCAAAGTCGAGCAGCTAGATACTAGCTTGGATACAAGCAAGTTGGGTTTCAAGGAGCTTAATTTACTAGATGTCGGAGATTTTATTGAAGCCTCTGGAACGGTCATTAAAACCAAAACTAATGAAATTTCAGTTGACGTTAAACAACTTAGAATACTATCCAAATCACTCAGACCCATGCCAACCAAACAGGATGGATTTACCAACAAAGAGGAACGACTGAGAAGGCGTTATGTTGATTTTAATGTTAATAAAGACGTTCGTGAAAGATTTATAAGGCGCAGTAGTTTTTGGCAAGTCACCAGAGATTTCCTTAATAGCAAAGGCTTTATTGAGATTAACGTTCCAGTCTTAGAGCACACAACAGGTGGAGCTGATGCTACGCCTTTTGTAACCCACATGGACGCCCTTGATCAAGACTTCTTTTTACGAATAAGCCATGAATTACCGCTAAAAAGACTGGTTGGTGGCGGCTATGAGAAAGTTTATGATATTGGACCTCGCTTTAGAAATGAAAATTACTCTGACGAACACCTACCCGAACATATTGCCATGGAATGGTATTGGGCCTATGCCGACTGGCAAGATGGCATGAAATTGCAGACCGAGATGTTTCGTAAAGTTGTTAGCGATACGTTTGGTACCCTTCAGTTTAAGTTTAACGGCCAAACTGTAGATTTATCTAAAGACTGGGAGCAATGGGACTATGCTGACGCCATAAAACAACACTACGGTATTGATGTGTACAGCTGCAGTTTAGATGAAGTCAAGAAAGCACTTGCAGATAATAAGCTGCAAGTCGAACAAACAGACAACTTGGCTAGAAGCATAGATAAACTTTGGAAAAACGTCCGTAAAGACGTAGCTGGGCCAATCTGGTTAATTAACACGCCGCTATTTATTAGCCCGCTTGCTAAAGCAAGTCCTTTAAACGTTAAAAGTGTTGAGAGATTTCAACCAATAGTGATGGGCAGTGAACTAGGAACTGGTTGGAGTGAGCTTAATGACCCTATAGACCAACTTGAGCGCTTTAAACAACAGCAGGTTATGCGTGAACAAGGGGATAGCGAAGCCCAGATGTTAGATATAGATTATGTTGAAATGTTGGAGTATGGTATGCCACCAACCTGTGGTTGGGGATACAGCGAAAGGGTGTTTTGGGTCTTTGAGGGTGTAACTGCTCGTGAAGGAGTACCATTCCCTCAACTTAGAAGAGAGCTTGATAACGTAACCAAGTCAATATATCCGGACCTGTTTAATAGCGATGTTTCAAGTTAGTAACGAACAGTTCCATGAACTCATTAATGAGGCATTGTCAAAATTGCCTAAAGAGCATGTTAAAAACTTAAAGAACGTTGCTTTAGTTGTTGAGGATTTACCTAGTGAAGCTCAGAGGCAAAATTTAAATCTAGGGCCTGGCCAAACTTTACTTGGTTTGTATGAAGGTACGCCTTTGAGCCAGAGGCAAGGGGTTCAAAAGATGTTGCCAGATAAAATTACTTTATACAAACTGCCAATTGAGACCCATGTCAACAACTTATCAGAGCTTAAAGAACAAATTAGACATACTTTATGGCATGAAATTGCTCATTACTATGGGCTTGACCATCCGGCCATCCAAGCTTTAGAGTAAAATATAGTTATGAAGGCAATATGGAATAATAAGGTTATAGCCGAAGCCGATAAAGACGAACTAATATATATTGAGCAAAATTGGTATTTCCCGCCAACGTCAGTAAAATCGGCGTATTTAAAGAAAAGTGATACGCCTTACACCTGTCCATGGAAGGGTGTGTGCCAGTACTTTGATGTCGGTGAGGGAGAAAACTTTAGTAAAGACAATGCTTGGAGTTACCCAGAACCCAAGCCATCAGCTATAGATATAGTTAAGAAGGATTTTAGTAATTACGTAGC
>DAHVAE010000004.1:0-233 GCA_027314795.1 Candidatus Saccharimonadota bacterium | reverse complement strand
GCGTGATGTTAAAGTAGCTGAATGAAGACGATAATCTTAGACTTTGATGGGACTATCGCAGATACTTTTAAGATATCACTTGAAATTGCCCATAATCTTACTGGTCATGAGTCCCTGCTGGATTCAAAGGAAGTCAGCGCACTAAAGCAAGTGACTATGGTTGAAGTTGTTGAAAGACTAGGCATCCCAAAACTAATGATACCTTTTCTTTTAATTAGGGGACGAAAACAGAT
>DAHVAE010000049.1 GCA_027314795.1 Candidatus Saccharimonadota bacterium | reverse complement strand
ATGCACTTTAACGAGATTGCTGAAGCCATTAAGCAAAGTGATTTCAAGCGCAAGGATGTGACCACGCAGGCAATACATAACGAACTCATAAAAGATAGGCGCTTTGTCTTAATTGGCCGAGGTATTTACGCTCTAAAAGAGTGGGGTTATGAGAAAGGTACAGTTGCCGATATAATTGCCGAGGTTCTTAAAGAGGCCAGTGAGCCATTACACCGTGATGAGATTGTAAAACGTGTTCTAAAAAGTCGATTTGTTAAGGAAACAACAGTTTTACTAAACCTACAGGGTAAACCTCAATTTAAACGAGTTGCTAAAGCTACATACGAGTTAGCGGAATAAGCAGAGATGGCTAGCGGCAAGGGGCCGGAACAAACAGCCAGGGCAATTTTATTTGGTAATATTAGTTGGGAAAGGCAACAACAAATAGCAGAATACTTGGCTGGAATAGGTGTTCAAGCTCGTTTTTTTGCAGACTCTATTGACGAGTCGCTTAAGGTCGAACAACACTTTGAAACAATACGGTCACCAGAAGAATTCATACTTCGTGAAGGTTTTGATGACTTTCAACTCTCTCACCAAGAATATAGAGCAGGCTTAGTTGCAAGTTTATTTAGTGGTCTCGTTGAAGTCAGACCTAGTATTAGTCGCGATACGGATAGCTATAGGCCCCAACCCATACCTGGCATTATTGTAAAAAGTCGAATTGAGCTTGGTATCCCTGCATATCCCTATAAATACAAGCTGCCAGCAGGCAAGATAAGCCCCTCAATCATGACAGTAGATTATGCTATACAAGCAGGTAGCCTAGTCGAGACTGCAAGACCGTTAATAGCAGTTAGAGATAGTGGCATAGAGCGCGTGGTTAAACAACTCAATAAACATGATCATGCCCATATCGCAATGGCTGAGAGACTTCTGTCCAACTTCCAGCAATCATAAATTACTTGAAATACAAACATTTTACGAACATATTCATTAGACGGGGTATCTGTAGTCTCTATAGCTTAGCAGAAAACTATCAGGGTTAGTTTTATTAACAGGGTAAACTAATTAAAAAACAAAAAGGGAAAATAATAAACAGCAACTTAACAGAGAAAGGAAAAGTCGGCAACCCAACATCAATAGTTAGATATAACGTCGCACAATGTATCTTTTACGACTCTGGTTATAGTTCTTTAGACGACTTATCATATACCTTTCTGTAGGGGAGTACCCATACAAGACTAGCTGTTTTTTAATTTAGAGCAAACACTAACCCTAAATAATGTTCAGTGTCTGTAATTCACTTATTAGGCACGTCCGCCGATACGCTCCATTTAATACCTAGCAAACCCTTATAGCGTTTTACAAGTAAGATACCGCACTATTTGACTTATCCACAGTTATGTCGTGAAATAGTTTATTAGTCCTAGTCTGGTGTATTTTTTTATCCCCACCCTACTATGCTTATATTTATAAAAATTGACAACTGGCTAATATCATACGTTAGTATATGTTTTTTTTATAAACTTTACTAATTTAACTGAGATGAACATTTTACGAACTAGAGGGGTGGGGCGATAGGGGCTAGATACTATTTGTAAAAGACTCTACCATCAGTCCTAACATCAATATATTGTGATGGGGTTACGTTCTGGGTCTGTAAATAATGTTCAGTAGCCAAGTAGCTCCCTGCCTGCCGGCGCGGATCATTATTTTGGAGATTAAACTTGATATAATAAGGCTTCCCAGATACATAAACATTTAACTCTGCACTGCCCTGGGGCAAATTCATATTTACTACCTTATTATTTCTGGCTGCCAGCTCAAATTCTACGGTTTGAATAAACTGTACTTCTTGAGTGGTTAACTCTTGTTGGCCAATATTAAAGTGTTCGCCAATAGAATATGAGACTTCTGGAAGCTTAAGATAGTTAAAACTACCAGTTTTGCTGCTAAGTTCCATAACTATACCAGCCTGATTCAATAGATACTGACCATTAGTATCTGTTAAAACAATCGCTGGTTGAGCTGGTCTTAAGTATATGACCATATGATGATCTATTAGCGGCAAAGTTATGGTGACACTACTATACATTGGGTAATCCGACTCTAGAGTTGATTGGATTTTTTTCGTATTAACGGTTATCTTATTGGCGTTTAAAATCGAGCTAGATAGTAGTTTAGTGGCTGTAGCGGCCACCGACGCCTTATATGTGCTATACACGGGATCTTTTGAAGCGTCATGCTGCAGAATGACTTCTGAACTGCTAGATAAATATAAGATGCTAACTAGGCTTGCAAAGATAGCTACAGCCAATATAATCAGTCCGAACTTCTCTAGCCACAACTTTTTGGCCTTATGTATTTGATTAGCGCTAACTTGCTTAATATCCCTACTGAGGCCAATATTTTGCGCTCGCCTTACGTTATGATAATGATAAGTTGGCAAATTTTTATTGGCACTTGGCTTACTGTCACTAACTTCTTGGGGTTTCTTTTTTAATAAAGCCATTATTTAGCCTCTGCGACTTTGATAATTATCTCGGCTATTTCTTGGCCTGCATTATTATGGGCAAAGGCAGTTAGCTCTTTACCTAAATCAGCCAATCTCCTCGGGTTTTTTAAGAGTGTGCTGATTTCTTTAGCCAAAACATGAGGGTTCTCTGCAAGCTCTTTATCGTCTATAACAATAGCTGCATGTTTTTCCTTTAGAATCTGAGCATTCTTAAGTTGATGGCCGCCGACTAAGAATGTACTGGGTATAACTATGCATGCTACTCCTTGGATTGCAAACTCAGCCAGATTAGTTGCACCTGCACGAGTAACTACTAAATCAGCTGCGCCGCTATACATATAAACCTTATCTGTAAAAGCTAGCACCTTAAGTCGCTTTCTTTGTTCCTCGTTAAGTACTTCGTCATAGGCTGCTTTGGAATGAGACTCATTTTTATGACCAACTATATGGACAACTTTTAAGTTTTTAAACTCACCTAATAAATTTGGCAAGATATCGTAGAGCGCTTCGTTAATTGACTTAGCTCCTAGCCCACCACCAATTACAAAAACCAGTTTCTCAGTTTTTGAAATGTTCAGTTTTTGTCTACACTCTTCCCTAATCTTTTTGGTAACAGCCACAAATGAACGACTTACGGGAATACCAGTAGAAATTGTTTTTGCTTGCGGGTAAGGATAGATGTCTTTAGACTGAGCAACCAAATGCAAGCTAGCCCACCGGCCAATTATTTTATTAGTTAAACTTGGTATAGGGTCTGAATCGTGAGTTATATACTTAACACCGTTAAGTTTTGCGCCAAAGGCCACCGGTACACTGACATACCCTCCCCTAGAGAAAACCAAATCTGGTTTTAGCCTCCTAAGCAAAAAGTAGCTTTGAAACAAGCCTATTACTACGTATATTGAATCCCGGATGTTCTTAAATAGCGTAGGAGCGTCTAACAACTGCTTGAAGCCTTCCGAGTTATACCGGCGAAACTTCCCTGCCCTTACTGTATAAACTGAAGCAATATCTGAATCGTCTTCAGCTAATGTAGCGAACCTATCACCTTTTTGGCCAATATATATAAGTTCTATATCGGGTTCTCGACGTTTTAACTCAGATGCGACTACCAGGAGTGGGGTGATATGCCCCCCTGACCCGCCGCCCGTTAGGACGATTTTCATTTGCCTGCTTTCTACCTTCTATGGTGAGTTTTAATTCCGGTGTACTGTGCGAAGTATATCTAGAGATCTGAAAAACTACGCCTATTGCTCCCGCAAGAAATACTATTGATGTACCTCCATAGCTAACAAATGGCAGCGTAATCCCTTTTAGGGGTAATAGTCCAATCATGGCCCCTACATTAATTAGCGTTTGAACGCTCAACCACGTTAAGACACCCACAACTATTAGCCGACAAAAGTCGTCGTCTATCCTCTCTGAGATACTTTTTAACCGGCTAAACAATGCCGCGAATATCGCCAGCAGTATTATTGATCCGAAAAAGCCAAAAGTTTCAGCATAGATAGCAAATATGGAGTCATTGTCCGCTTCCGGCTCATAACCGTATGCCTGTACACTATGTCCAAGCCCAAGCCCAAATATGCCTCCAGATCCAACCGCAATTAACGCCTGACAAGCCTGATATCCACTTGCCGTTTGACAATTTGAAGCTGGATGTAAATACGTTTCAAGCCGCGCTCTTCGATATGGGAAAGCTGCAATTGCTAAAATTAAACCAATGAGAATTATCGCACCAATTATAGCGATTTTTTTAAGAGGCAAACCTGCTACGTATGCCATTACAGCCATTACAACTACTATTACCCCCATAGAGCCTAAGTCACTTTGCGCTCCGGCAATTATTACACCTACCACTGCTAGCACTAGGAGTATCGGCCAGAGTGTCTTTTTAAAGTCTGTTATGGTGTTGTTTCTAATAGCATTGGTTAAAAAGACTGCTAGCCAGATGATAATGGCGAATTTAACTAGCTCAACTGGCTGAAAAGACAAACCACCCAGTCTTACCCAACGGTGTGCTGGGTATGCCGGATTAACTGGTGTAACTAATGCTAGCAGCGTAGCCGCTAAAGCAATGATGCCAACAGGCTTATAGTATTTTTTCCAAAGTTTAATGGGAATCGTAGAAGTAATAAAAAAGGCAATGACACTAAGACCAATAGCTAGTAGTTGCCTAGAGGTATAATAACCTGCACTATAACCGGTTGTAGATTGAAGAGCTGGGCCAATTGCATAAACAATTATGACCCCTACTAGAAGTAATACAGCGCAGATTATAACTAACCAATAATCAGGTCTATGTCGACGACCTAGTTCGCTATTGTCCTTGGCAGCTAAATACTTAGGGCGTCTAGGCATTATCCTATT
>DAHVAE010000048.1 GCA_027314795.1 Candidatus Saccharimonadota bacterium | reverse complement strand
CCAGTAGTTTTGTCTTCTAATAACACATTTTTAGCTAAAAGTTCTCTTCTAATATTATCGGCTTCTTGCCATTGCTTATTTTGCCGATAGCCCTCCCTTTTAGTAATTAAGTCTTTGATGTGCTGGTCGATGTCTTTGACTTCATATAGCTTAAGCCCAAGTAGATCATCTAGCCCTTTTAGCATAGCCTCAAAGTGGTCTACCATGTCGTTTTCAATCCCTACAGTTAGCAGCTGAGTAGCGACGTCACTTAGGTAGGCCATTACCGCAGGCGTATTCAAATCGTTATTTAACATCGTTATAACTTCTTTGGGTACGTCAGACAAAGCAAACGTAGCATAGTCTGTTGACTCGTCCATGGCTTGATACCTAAGAACGGCCATGGCTTGGAGCTCTGATAACCGTTGACGGGCGGCTGCCAAGCTATCCCAGCTAAACCTTGATTGGCTCCTATAATGTGACTCTAGTGCTTGTAGCCTTAGAGTTAAGGGTGAAAAGCCTTTGTTTTTTATATCACTAAGCGTGATACCGTTACCTAAAGATTTAGAGATTTTCTGGCCGTCAATTAGTAAATGGTTGGTATGGAACCAATAGTTAGCTAAAGGTTTGTCGGTTGCAGCTTGGCTTTGAGCTATTTCGTTAGTATGGTGAATCGGGATGTGGTCAATGCCGCCACAGTGAATATCTATAGTTTCACCTAGATACTTCATGCACATAGCAGAACACTCTATATGCCAACCAGGAAAGCCCTTACCCCACGGGCTATCCCATTCCATATCTCTTTTTGTGTCTTTTGGACTAAACTTCCAGAGCGCAAAGTCGGCTTTGTTTTTCTTTTCTGGGTTAACATCAACTCTTTTGCCTGATTCCTGTTCGTCTAAGTCGAGACCAGCAAAATCACTGTAGGTTGGAAACCTTAAGGTATCGAAATATACGCCATCAGTAATTATGTAAGTGAAGCCTTTGTCTGCTAGCCTCTTAATTAACTCTATTTGCTCTTTAATGTGGTCGGTAGCTTTGACTATGTGGTCTGGTTTTGAAATATTAAGTTCAGACATCGAGTCAATAAACTCGGCAGTGTAGAACTTAGCTACTTCCCAAGCAGATTTACCTTCTCGTTTGGCACCCTTTTCAAGCTTGTCCTGACCTTCATCAGCGTCTGATGTTAAGTGGCCAACGTCAGTAATATTCATCACCCAATCAGGCTGATAATCGTTAGCTTTAAGAATTCGTATTAGAGTATCCATCCTAATATATGTAAACCAGTGTCCAATATGAGCGTGGTCATATACTGTTGGTCCACAGGTATAGACCGTGACTTTAGGTGGGTTGAGCGGTTTAAGCTCATCGATCATCTTAGTTAAAGTGTTATATATCTTCATTTTCAACCTCGCCTAAAAGCTTGCTAGTGTAGGCTATTATTGCTTTTTTTAAATCCTCAAATGAGTAGGCTGAAGTTTTAATGCCGCTGGCATATTCATGGCCGCCACCACCAAAGTGCTCAGCTAACTTGGCGGCAATTGGATAGCCCTCATTAGAGCGTATTTTAACTGTCAAGTGACCGTCTTTATATAACTTAATAGCTACTGATATGGCGTTATTTTCAATTAGGCGCATATCTTCTAAAACCAGCATCGGCGGATTATATATTGGGCTATACTTTTCTATTTCTTCCCAGGGTATGGTCAGGATGGCTAAACGGTTATCTAAATAGGTTTCAATTCTGGTTAAAAGCTGACCTTTATATCTGGTAAGCTCCAAGCTTTTACGGTAAGTATCGCGTCTGAGGCTATCTAGATGGGGTAAATTTACTCCGCCATCAACTAGATCAGCAATGGCCCTAATTGACTTACTGGTGGTGCTCGCGCTCATAAGTCCTAAGCTGTCACTTAAGATACTTACTACTAGCATGTCCCTAGCCTCCTGGTTTAATGGCCAGTTTAGCTTGGTAGAGATGTAATATATGAGCTCACCGGTTGATACTACTGGTTGATTAATAACCAGGCTAGCAAAGTCTATGGTGGCTTTAGTTTGGTGATGATCAATGATGACAACAGGTTGAGATTTGACCCTATTTAGGTCCTGACCCTTAATCTTCTCAAGCAGAGCTAATGAAGAGGTGTCGACAATGACCACGAGATCAAAAGCTTTTGGTAGTTCATTTTCAACTCTGCTCCAACCAGATAAATACTTAAGATGAACTGGTATATCCACGGCGCAGAACATATGCGTTTGTTTGCTTAAAGACGTAAAGATCTGTTCAAGAGCTATGGCACTACCCAGGCTGTCTCCATCTGGGTTGTCTGCTTGAATAATTAATATGCTGGTTGCCTTATTGACAAGTTCGGCTAGTTTATCTTCGTCGGACATGCCTTAGATTATAGCTTGAGTTATTGCAGATAGACCAGTAAAAGCCGCAAGCAACAGATTGCTAACAGTTAGTAACATTATCTTTTCGGTTTCGGGGTTCTTCTGAAGTGGCTGTCGTTATATACCGCTCGTTTAACTAAGCCTGGGACATATCGTTTGTTGCTTAACACGCCTACTGCTAGCTCTTGCCCGCTACTAAGAAAGGCATCATCTAAGATGCTAAAATGGGCAATAATTGCTAGAAACCTGCCAACAAGTTCGCTGGTTTCAAAATATCGGTTAGTGCTAAGACGGTGCTCAAAGAATCTGCCGCCATGTGGATTGGGCCGTGTTCGGCGCTCGACGATATTGCTATCTTCCAGGCGCCCAAGGTGATAGGCTGCTAGCCGCTCACTAACGCCGTGTTCGGCAAGCTGCATATATAACCGTCCATTACGTTGCCAACCGTGGGCAGATAACTTATGCAGCCCATGGAGCATAATTATCCTTGCTTCAATGGAGCCAATAGCCCGTTGGCCTTTAATTGTAGGTCTAGAGGGTACGTGTTCTCCTAGCAGTACGCCTGTTGCTACATTGGACTTAACAGACAAATCTAAGCGATGTCCAGCCAGCGATGTAGCTAGATGCCCTGCTCGTGTCTTAATAAACGAGCGTCGGCCTTGGCTGTCATGGGTTGTTATTACAAAATCATTAAAATGACGGGCAAGCATTGAATTGAAGTCGCCTTCACTGAAGGGAGCCGTGTTAACCGAGCCGCTGGGTATTGCCATAACCTCTTTATAAGCATCTGTACCTGCAGTCACAGTATCTGGACTAATGGCTGTTAATGCCAAGCACCTTAATTCACTATTAGTGATTGCCAGAAAGTCTAATACCTCGCCTATTGCCAGTTGTTTTTGAGGTATCATCTCTTCTTGGTTAGTCATATGATAATTTCACAATGTAGTGTACTTAACGGCAATAAAGTGGTTACAAATAGTAGCAATTATATTGACTGACGTCCTTCTAAAGCCCTAGATAAGGTAATTTGATCGGCATATTCTAGATCAACGCCAATTGGCAAGCCTCTAGCTAGTCTGGTAACTTTAACTGGGCGTTTACCGATTTGTTGAGCAATGTATAAAGCTGTTGATTCGCCTTCAACTGAAGCGTTAGTTGCGAGAATGACTTCTTCAACTTTATCTTCATCGATGCGTTTGACCAGCTCCTTTATCTTAAGTTGGTCTGGCGAGATGTTGTCAATTGGTGAAACTAGACCCCCGAGGACGTGATAAGTGCCTAAATAGGCGTTAGTCTTTTCAAGCGCTAAGATATCGAAAGGCTCAGCCACAACGGCAACCATCTTTTTATCCCTTCTGGGGTCGGTATATAACGACGAATAGTCTTGGCCGGCGGGTATTAAGGCAAAGGTTTTCTTGCAATAGGTAATATTGCCATGGAGGTTGTCTATAGCACCAGCCAGTCGTTTAGCGGTCTCAGGGTCGCGCTTTAAGATACTGTAGGCATAACGTTCAGCTGAACGTGGCCCAACGCCTGGCAATAGGGCGAAAGCCTCAATTAATTCATCCAAAGCTGGCGGCAAACTACTCACGTGCGCCTATAGGCCCAGGTCACTAAGAGCACCCATCATTGGCTGCATTTTTTCAGCTGCCACCTTTTGAGAGGTGCTGATAGCTTCTTTAATTGCTTCCTCTAGCCAGAGCTCAAGCTGCTCAATGTCTTCAGTTGCGCTTGGGTCAATATGGATCTTCTTTATTTTTTGTTCACCATTTATCTCAACCTTAACCGCACCATCACCTTTTTCAATGGAGATTTGTTGTTTTTCTAGTTCTTTTTGGATTTTCTTAACCTTCATTAGCATTTTAGCTTGGTCAAATCGGCTCATACTTTCTCCTTAATATCTTGACATATTGTATCAATACTTGTCTTTAACATCAAAGACGCTAACTGATGTGCTGTTGTGCGGCCAAGCTACAAAGTATGACCTGACGTTATAGATAACACTGGCGGCAACTGCTAAAGATATTAGCGTATAGCCCAGTGACCTCGCTAAAGGGTTTTCTGGAAAAATACTTAACCACTGGGACATAAGATAAGCTATGCCAGCAGCAATTAAGACATAAATTATAGGGATGACAAGACTAAGGCTGACACTGCCACCTAAGGCTATTAATAAGGCGCCAATTATTAGGCTAAAAAAGAGTAAGTGAGTTCTGGTAGCCCTAATATGGGTAAGGTAAAAATATATGCCAGCCAGCGCCGTAATGATGCCAAAAATATCTAATATGGCTGTACGACCTAGCCATAAGTCTGGATAGAGCGGTCCTCGAATAAATATATGGTAAAAGACAGCGAAGAATTCTTTAACAATATGCAATATATTATTAAGGTGAGATGGCAGGCCCAGCCAAGCTAAGATGTTTTTTGGAGCGAGGAATATATAGCGAGCTAACAGGGGTATCCATATTATTGCCGTTAACAAGTAGATGACTTTAACCAAAAAGCTATCCTGCTTGCGTATGCCAAACTTTACTTCTGTACGCTGACGATAAATGTTGTAGGCGATCAG
>DAHVAE010000047.1 GCA_027314795.1 Candidatus Saccharimonadota bacterium | reverse complement strand
GTTGCCCAACCTGTAACATGTGTCGGGTTGAAGAGGTTGATTAGGGCTATGTTTGATAACATCGTAGGCATATTTTATACTTGGCAGTTAATATTTGCAAAAATGTTGCAAATATATATATAATTGAAACATGGCTATTGACTACTCTAAGGTTAAAAAGATTTTATCTAGCTATGGTTATAGCTGGACTCGACCAAGAGAATTAGTTTTTAAAGCTATTACGGGTGGCCCTAAGACAATTTCAGCAGTTATTAAGCTCGAGCAAGGTAAGGTTGATAGAGTCAGTGTTTATCGGACTCTGCAGCTGTTTGAAGAGCTTGGCATTATTCATCGACTATACCTTGGCTGGAAGTATAAATTTGAGCTGTCTGATCAGTTTATTGCGCATCATCACCACTTAGTTTGTAATTTCTGCGCTAAAGTAATAGATATCGAGGACGAGCAGCACATAAACAGCTTTATAAAAAAAGAATCAGACAAGTTTGACTTTAAACCGACATCTCACCAGTTTGAAATAGAAGGTGTTTGCAGTGATTGTTCAGCTAAACAACTACTCGTCGCGGCCTAATCATCCGTTTAACTCTAGCTGAAGGTAGCGTTAGCCTGCGAAGTCGCTTCTTAAGATCCTTGGCCTCGGCTGCCATGTTGTGGCTGAGGTAGGCTTTATATAACAGTGTATAAGTTTCTTTATTGGGCTCTATATCCAGTGCCTTATTAAGTTCAAAAAACATTGATTTTAGGTTACCAAGTTTTTCTTGGACTTTAGCGTAGGCTACATGTCTAGCTGCTAGTTTATCTTCAAGTTTTAGGGCTTGCTCAAAAGCTACTGCAGCCTTTTCATAGTTCTCGGTTTCGTAATATATCAGCCCTAGGTTATGTAGGCTGGATGGGGTCGCTTCTATACTCGAGGCAATTTCAAAGCAGTCAATCGCATCCTTATATTCTTTTTGCTTAGCATATAAAATACCTAAGCGGTTATAGGCAGCAACATTCTTATCGTCAATCTTTAAGATAGTTAATAACGCTTTTTCAGCACGAAGAAAGCGGTTCTCACGCATGCCTTGATGGGCAATATCCCAAAGACGGCCAATGCGTTCACCCACTTTTCGAGAGACGTCTGCGAATTCGTCGTCGTGTAGTTCTGAGTTTCTAAAAGCTAATATACCAAACATAATTACGAAAATTAACTCGTACATGAATGAGGGTTATTATAGCAAACTAAACTAGGTTTAGTACATAGTCCGTTAGTAGTAATTTTAGCTGGACATTTGAGCTTAGTTTTTGCTCGCTCTCTAGCGTTGCCGCTAAAATCCTTCGCCATCTGTTAGCGCTAGCCTGATCGTCTGACTTTACACCTATCCTGGCCATTTGTTTTATGACAAAGAGAACACTTTTTAGCTGTCTCTTATCTTTAGATAAGTCATTTATTGAACTCAATCTTTCAAAGGTAGTTGAAGAAAGTAGGCTTCTGGCGATAGTTAGTGCTTCAGTTATGGGGTTATCCTGATTTATAATAAGCTGATCCATAAGGCCCGGTAGACCGTCAGCTATTAGTAAAGCTTGATTAATGTCAGCTTTTTGATAACCGAGTTCTTGGTAGTGTTTAATAAGATCGCTAGGAAGTGGTTTATGGACGTTAATTAGGTTTAATCTAGAGATTATCGTAGGCAGTAGCGAGTTTGTTGATTCACTGGTTAGAATAAATACTGTTTTAAGAGGCGGTTCTTCAAGACTTTTTAAAAGTGCATTTTGAGCTTCTAGTGTTAGTCGTTCAGCTCGGTTGATGATGACTAGGCGATTAATTGCTTTGTCATTCGGTACTTTCAAAATTAAGAACTCGTTTATAGCTCTAATCTCATCGATACCTATTGAAGATAAATCTTCGTTAGTAATAGATATGTAGTAAGGATAGGCTTCTAGGCTGCCTGCTTTGATGTTTAGCAGCCGCTCAGCAATAAATATAGCAAGCTGGCTTTTATTCAGCCAATTTTGGCCAATTAATCCTATCGCTTGGCATGGGCTTAATAGTTAAGGGTATTTGGGTTAATGGGGCTAATCATGCTTCATATATAGTTTAAACTCTTTAGGTAAAGGCGCTTCAAATTGTCGCTTTTCTTTAGACGGTAGGGTTATCTCTAGAGATAGGGCGTGCAGGTAAAGTCTGTCGGCCGAGACGCCTTTATAGATACTGTCACCAACGATAGGATGACCGAGATGGGCAAGATGTACTCGAAGCTGATGGGTTCGACCAGTAGTAGGCTTAAGCTCAATTAAACTGAGGTTATCTTTATTGCTTAAGACCTTGTAGGCAGTTATGGCTGTTTTGCCACTTGGCCCCACTCGAAAGGACTGCGGACGTTTAGGGTTTCTTTCAATGGGGAGGTCAATTATCGCCTCAGCAAGGTTGAGCTGGCCGCTGACTATGGCGATATAGGTTTTTTTAACCTTACGACTGGAGAATTGTTTCTGTAGCCACTTGGCTGACTGATCATCTTTAGCAAGTATCATAACCCCGCTAGTTAATCTATCTAGTCGGTGGACAATACCGGATCTATCGGTTGCCGCACCTTTGAATTTATCTTTTAACCAGCTGGCAACTGTGGCTTCTGAATTAAAGGCGCCTTTTGAGTGAGTTAGAATGCCTGAGCGTTTGTTGATGACTATGACGTGTTTGTCTTCGTATATGATAGGTAGAGTAATTTTAGGAACTTTTATTTTAGTCGGGTCATAATCAATTAGCAGTTCATCATCGTCGCTAACCCTAAAGGCCGGTTTAGTAACTATACTTGAGTTTACTTTTACTTGTCCTGCTTCTATTAGCTTAGCTACGGAGGCTCGACTAAGATTGTTAAGCTTATTGTGGACGGCTATGTCTAGTCTTAAGCTGTCTAGTTTTGTCATTGTCTTAGGCCGACGGCACGCTGGACTTTTTGCAGGGTTTGATTAGCTTGGTCATTCATGGCTGTCTCATTAGCCTCAAGTCTAGAAATGACCTCTTGATGGTTGACGCTAGATAGCTTAGCCTGAAAGTCAACTAAAAACTTGTTAGTTGCTTCAGCAACAGCTTGTTTTAATTCCCCATAGCTAGTTTTGCCTTGCCAGTTAGCATTAATCTCGTTTTGTGGCTGAGCTGTTAGCAGGGCTAAAAGTTGGAGTAAATTAGACACGCCAGGTTGTTTTGTGGGGTTGTAATTAATTTGATTTAGGCTATCTGTTGTTGCTGACATGATCTTTCGGCTGGCAATATCCGGTTGGTCATTTAAGAAAATGACTGATTTATCGTTGTCTTCGCTTTTACTCATTTTCTTCTCTGGTTCGACTAAGCTTCGGATACGTAAACCTTGATCAAGACTAAAGAACTTATTTTGCTCTTCTGCGCTTTTAGGGACTACGAATAGGTCGCCAAACTTAGCGTTCATGCGCATGGCAATATCCCGAGTGAATTCTAGATGTTGTTTTTGATCGTCACCAACAGGTATATAAGCAGCGGAATAAAGCAAAATGTCTGCAGCCATAAGCACTGGGTAGTTAAGTAGGCCCATAGATACCCGAGTATCTACTGAAGTCGTAAGCTTTACTTGCTTATCTTTAAACTGGGTCATCCGGTTCATTTCACCTATACCTGTAAAACAATCTAGTATCCAGGTCAGTTCGCTGTGAGCAGGGATAAAACTTTGGCGGTAGATATATACATTGGCCTTATCTAAGGGTAAGCCGGCTGCTACAAACAGTCTTAGGTTGGCTAAGGTTTGTTCATACAGACTGCCATGGTCTATTGGCGTAGTAAAACTATGAAGATCTGGTACAAACAGATTTATTTGATATTCGTCATGGTTTTTAGCCATTTTTATAATTGGTAGCATGGCACCAAAGTAATTGCCGATATGTAAATCGTTATTAGCTCTAAGGCCGGTTAGGATTACTGTTTTGTCCATACTTTTCTAGTATTATATCTTATCTTAAGCTGTTAGCGAGCTTAAGCGTAGACAGATCGAGTCTAAAGGTGTTGTTTGCTGCATTACTTAGACAGTCTCAGGAGGAATAAGCCTCGAGTAGCTGAATTTATCGTTTGGTAAACTGACGTTTCTTTCTTGCGCCACGTAAGCCAAATTTCTTTCTTTCTTTGTCTCTAGAGTCTCTACCAAGTAAATCTGCACGTTTAAGGGTTTGCTTATAGTCTTCATTTAGAGCTGTTAGGCATTTAGCTACACCTAGTCTAATGGCTTCAATTTGACTGTTTAAGCCACCACCTGAAACGACTACTGAGATATCAAAGTCGTTAGAGACATCTAAGGCGCTAAATGGCTGATGAAGTTTATTGAGTAAGTACTTACTGTTGCTAATGTATTGTTCAGCTGGCTTACCGTTAATAACAGTGTTGCCTTTACCTTTAACTAACCTAACTCTGGCGGTAGAGGTTTTTCTTCGCCCTAGACCGTAAAAGTAATTATTTGCCATCTTTGACTCCAATTTCAATTATAACGGGCTTTTGAGGCTCGTGCCTGTGTTCACTATCAGGATAAATCTTCAAGCGGTTTAACCGTTCAGCTCTAAGCTTATTGACCGGCAGCATGCCGCGTACAGCATGGAGGATGACTTTAGTCGGGTCTCGGTCAAGCTGTTCTTTGAGGGTTCGTTCTCTGAGTCCACCAGGATGTCCGCTGTGATGATAGTACTTCTTTTCTTCAAGCTTGTTGCCGGTAACTACTAGCTCTTGAGCATTGGTGATAATAACGTAGTCACCAACATCTATGTGTTTTGTGAATTGCGGCTTATTTTTACCTATTAGTAGGCTGGCCGCTACGGTTGAAATTCTGCCAAGTGGAGCAGTTGAACCGTCAATCAGGTACCAGCTTCGTTTTACATCTTTAGGCTTGGCTGAATAAGTTTTCATTTCTTTGCTCCGACTGGCTTTTCGGTTGGTTTAACCGCAGACTTTATTACTGGTGGTTCTTCTTTAGGCTTGGCTTGATCTACAAAACTTACTACTGCTAAGCGGGCATTATCCCCTCTTCTTGAGCTTGAAGACTTAATTCTCAAAAAACCACTGGTCCTACTCTTCATTCTTGGCGCTAACTCGTCTACTAATTTATGGGCACTTTCAATGGTTTGCAGACTGCTAATAACCTGTCTTCGGCTATGTAGGTCGCCTTTCTTAGCCTTGGTTATTAGTTTTTCAACATAAGGGGCAACCTCCTTGGCTTTAGGTAGAGTTGTTTCAATCGTTTCGTACTTAATTAAACTATCAG
>DAHVAE010000046.1 GCA_027314795.1 Candidatus Saccharimonadota bacterium | reverse complement strand
TTGATCGTTTTTACCGTGGAGTTGGTTACGGCATTATTGGGTAAATGGCCGTTTGGTAATGCACGCTCAAATATATTTTCGTTATTTTTGCTATATATTGTACTCGTATATGGGGCGTACAGCTTTATTAATTACTTAGTTCATTATTCTAAAAAAACTAAATTATTTGGTCTTGGTCTTAGCTTGAGTTTTAGTATCTTATTCTTTCCTTATTCTCCTGTCGCACATCTAATGAATAGAAGTTCGGTACTAAGTCAGCCGGCGGATGGCATGGAGTCTGCAGCTTACCATATAGCTAAATATTCTACAGTCAATGATACCGTTTTAGTTAGCAATACACCTGGTCCACTTGGTTTTCAGTATTATTTTAACTATGCAAGCTATACAAACTCATTTAGAAAAAATGAGGCTAAACATGTTATTTATACCTACAACCCAAATGACTACATGATTATGCCCAACCTAAAGTCAAATAAAGCTGGCATAATGTGGGTAGTTCTCTATCGATACTACACTCCAAATGTCATATCAAATGATTTAACTGTCATACAGCATTCTGGCTACTCATTAGCTGACAGTTTTACCAGCCAAGATATATTAGTCGACAAGTTTAGTTTATCCAGATAATATCTCTCATCTGATACAATACGCTTATGGCCGGAGATAATCCAAAGCACCAGAAATACTTTGAAGACCAGTTTGATGATGAAGAAGTACTTTATGTCTTTCATAAACACCCAATTGTTATGCGAGCTGGTTTAGTCCTAGGACTTCTAGGACCGCTTATAGGGGTAATACCGTCAGCTATTAAGCCATCTCTTGGTTTTAGCTGGTTCTTTGGAGGGCTTGGCATCGGAATAATAGTTGGTCTGATTATCTTCTTCCCCTACTGGCTGGGTTGGCACTTTAGTGTCTTTATAGTTACTGATCAGCGGTTTATCCAAATTTCTCAGAAAGGTTTCTTTCATCGATCAGTTGCAGATTTATCTTTAGCCCAGATACAATCCGTTAATTATCAGGTATCTGGCATACAAGAAACCCTGCTTGGTTTTGGTACAATAAATATGAAGACTTATGTTGGTGAACTAGATATTAAAGACGTTTCACATCCAGCTAAAGTTCAGAAAAGATTATTAAGCATACTGCGTAAAGAGGGCATAGATACTAAGGAGTACCCAATTGTTGAAATAGTAAATGAAAAAGAAGAACCTGAAGAAGTTTAGTAGTAAAAAGCTTAAGAAAGCTATCAAGAAAATTCCTACTCGAAAGTCTGAAGATGCAGCAGATAAACTTAAAGATGCATTAACTAATGTCTCTAAAATTACTGAAGACACTCTGCCGGAACATCGAGAAGAGGTTTTAGGTAGTGCTAGGAAATATATATACCCCTTAAAACATTCAAGACATCACTTTGTCAGATTATCTTTAGGCATTCTAGTAGTAGCAGTAGTAGCTTTCTTTGTTTATGTAACCCTCGAGCTGTATGTTTTTCAATCAACTTCAGGTTTTGTCTATAGTATCTCTGAAGTCATACCGTTTCCAGTAGCTAAAGCCGGACCTAGCTGGGTCAGTTATTACAGTTATTTGTTTGAGCTAAGAAGAAATATTCACTACTACGTTACCCAACAACAAGCTAACTTCTCCTCAACTGGCGGTAAAGCCCAACTAGATAGTTTAAAGAAAGAGGCCATGAACCAAGTAATTTTAGATGCTTACGTTAAGCAATTGGCTACTAAAAACAAAGTCAGTGTTACCAGTAATGAAGTTAATAACGAGATTAACTTAGTGCGCCAAGAAAACAGGTTAGGCAATAGTAATGAAGTACTAGCCAATGTTCTAAAAGACTACTGGGGCTGGACTATGAATGATTTCAAGCAAGAGCTACAGCAAGAGCTTCTTCAACAGGCAGTAGTAGCTAAATTGGATACTAGCACCAACAAGAAGGCGGAATCTGTATATAATCAGCTTAAAAGTGGGGCAGATTTTGGTACTCTTGCCCAGCAGTACTCTGATGACACCTCAACCAAGAATAATGGTGGTCAGTATTCCTTTGCTATAACACCGGGTACCCAATCGGTAGCACCACAAATAACTGCTGCAGTTTTTGCCTTAAAGCCTGGACAGATATCTAAAATTATTAATACTGGCTACGCGCTAGTTATATTAAAATCCATAAGCAAAAGCGGTAACTCAGTTCAGGCAGCTGACATACAATTTAATTTTCAACCAATTACTACCTATTCGGATCCACTAGAAAAAGCTAATCCGTACAGAGAATACATTAGTATTTAGCGTAAGGTCTGTTTGTTTTCGTTATCTAATCTGTTATGATTACCCCTATTAATAGGCTTTGGGCTCGTAGTGAAGAGGCCTATCACGTCTCCCTGTCACGGAGAAGATCGCCGGTTCGAATCCGGTCGGGCCCGCCAATAGGTCAATGCTTAAAATAAGTCTTCGAACCTTTTGTTATACTGAGCTCAAGCTTAAAAAATTGAGGCTTCCGACACTATATCTGATTGCAGCTGTTTTGGTTACTGGGCTAAGTTACTTTAAGCAAACAGTTTCGCCATGTGATGGCCACTTCGCTTGCTTATCACCAGATAACATACAAAGTATCAATCGTGGCTTACCATCTGCATACTTTCAAGGACTCGATACTATGCGTTTTGTAGATACCGCTCTAGTAATTGACATTGTATTTTGGTTTTTAGTCATTGCCACGTTTTCTGGCATCGTTCTTTTTCTAATGAAAAGATTTCAATCTAAGAATCAGCACTAATTGTTCCGAAGTTCGACCCTATATCCCGCCAAAGTATTTACAAAGTACATCAAAGGTAATACACTTTAAGTATGAGTCAAGTTCCGATTACAGTTAAAATAGATGCTGACGTAAAACAGCAGTCTCAAAGACTTGCCCGGAGATTAGGTTTAAGTCTAAGTTCTATTGTGGAAAATAAGCTTAGAGAAGTTGTAGCTGAACGAAGAGTTATTTTTGAGGAAGAACGTATACCCAATGAGAAAACTGCAAAAGAATTAGTTAAAATTGAGGCTGATATTAAAGCTGGTCGCAATCTAAGTAAAACGTTTACTACCTTTGAAGAACTTGAGAAACACCTAAATAATCTTGGTCATGCAAGTTCAAACCCATAAACGATATGATGCAACGTGGGCTAAGTTGAATCGTGAACAACAACTGCAGGTAATGTCAGCATTAAAATTATTTATGACAAATCAGAATAAAAAGCAACTTAGGATACATCAGCTATCGGGCAAATATTATCCCCAATATTCTTTGACTGCAGCAGAGGATTTACGAGTTCACTTTCTTAAAGTTAGAGAAAATAAGGTCATACTTATGCTCGTTGGTACTCATGACCAACTATACGGCTAGAAGAATAGTTCCAGATATCTTGCACTACGGCCCACCAATTACCATTTTAGACCATATTTTTAATAGCTTCAAATGGTTGTTCTTTATACTGATAAACCAGCTTTTCGCCGTCTAATTTAAGATTAGGAACTATGGAGTATAGTAGATAGCGTTTTTGAGGGAGTTTCGACTTTTCATCTGTAAATAGTTCTAAAGCTCTACTACAAACTTCTAAAATAAAACTAGCTCCTAGCACAAAAGCCTTGTCGCTGTTGCTGTGGTCTTCCAGTTCTTGTAATATGGTCTTTGCTTGCCTTTAATCTCTTTTACTAGCTTTTCAAATACATCCATCCTTGACTTAAACTGGCGTCTATCTTTGTATAGTTGCTGTACTTCGGCATCTAACTCGTCATATTCGGTTTCTAGTCTGGTTTTGTTAGCAGTGTAGTATTTCTGTTCACTAATACGGTGTTTTTCAATTTCACTGACTAGAAAAGGCAGCTTGACACTTCCGAACAGTTACGGGAGAAACGACTATGCAAGAAGTTGAAGGACGTTCTAGGGTTGGTTTTGCAACAGAAATACGCCCAGAGCAAATTAAACGTATCGGTCTAAACGAAGCTATACTCATCATATTACCCAAGGGATTATAAATGGTGACTTTGAAACCATTGATCCCGATAAGCGTAGCGGTGATGACCACGTATACTACAGCTACCGAAAGGTTTTAACAGATTTTGTAAATAAATCTCAAGGGCTTATTGATGTCAAAACTCTTACTAATGGCTACTATGAAGACACTGAACCAGATGGCGACAGGGAAGCATGTAAGAGGCTAGTTGCTGGAATTGTTAGTGCCTATGGCCATGGGGGGCGTTAAATAAGCTTGAACGGCTTTTTGAGTTATCTGATATGGTGGGTGAGGCTCGCTACGAAGAAATATTGTTTAGTCGTATTCATGCTCCAAAAGTTGATGACTACGGTAACGTTACTAAGCGGGGCTATATTGATCCCGAAAACTTACCTACATTCTATGACTTATATAAAGTTAGAATTAGATACTAGTTCCGTAAGCTGTATTTTTTAGCTTACGGTAGCTATATATGCTCTATTGCATAGCCTATGGTTAAAGACTAGCCAAGTATAAGAATATTGACCATTCATCAAGCTTATGCTATTATTGATGTATGAGTCCGGAAAATAAACCCACTAACCCCGAACCAGTTGAAGACATTAATAAGGCATGGGCAATGGCCGAAGCCAAAGATATAGAACGACAGCAAAAAGCAGCAGAGACCGCAAAACCAGTAGATTCAACTACGAATGATATTGAGGTATCTCTCCGTGGAGAAACCCTTGGTAAAAAGATTGCGGTAATTCGCAAAGGTCTGCTTGATGTTGAAAGTAGGAGGTCAGATAGTGATCCCAGTGCAGTAATGTCAAAGGAGGAGCTAGCTCAGACTGACGATACAGAGAGGTCACTACAAAATGCATTTTATAATTTAGCAAAGGCTAATCCTCGGTTAGTCCCTGGTTTATATTTAGACAGTTTAACTAATTATGTGGGGCGTAAGATTACTGAAGGTCAATCACTGCAGGATATTATGAAGAATCGCCGAACAGATGTTAAGGCACATGATATATTAGGCCAAGAACTAGCAGTGCTTGAACTTTTGTATAGAGATCTGGATATCACCACTCCTGAAAGCGAGGACAGAGCATGGGAAGCTGTGGTAAGAAGTTATGACCCCCAAGGTAAATACTTTTCACCTACTCAGGCAATTGCCGAACATGGAAGTTACATAGATCTTGGCATGGCAGGTAGTAATTTCGAGCAAATGCTAAATGAGCCTGATGCTAGAGATACTTAGCAATGATTGGCCTCAGTCAT